>JAWARX010000341.1:0-3071 GCA_038893155.1 Halalkalicoccus sp. | reverse complement strand
GCCTGAAACGAGGATTCAGTGAACTGCGATCATGATCCCGAACCCGAGGGCGAACGCGAGAAGGAACGACCCGATCCACGCGCCGACGGTGAAGAGGATCTTTCGTCGGCTGATGACGTCACCCCCGCCAACCGCCATGCCCGCGCCGACGATCCCGCTGACGATGATCTGGTTGAACGAGACGGGGATCCCGTAGAGAACGGCGACCTGTGCGAGGGCGAACGAGGGGACCAGGGCGGAAATCGATCGGCGTGGCCCGAGCGAGGAGTAGTCCTGTGCGACCGCCTTGATCAGGCGGGGTGCGCCGGTCCACGACCCGACGAGGAGCCCGATCCCGCCACCGGCGGCGAGCGCGGTCACCGAGAGAACCGTCCCCTCGAAGAGCGGGACGAGCGGGCCGACGGCGAGACCGACCTGGCTCGCACCCGCAGAGAAGGCCACGAGACCACCGAGAACGAGGAGGAATCGTTTTAGCCCATCGAGACCGTTTCGAACGATGTCGAACCGGACGAGACCGCCCGCGACGACGATCCCGGTAAGCGTCACAAGCGTCCGAGTGAGTTCGGGTTGGACCGGAAGCGCTCGGGAAATCGCCACCGCGAGCGACGCCAGTTCGTCGCCCGAGGCCAGCAGCGCGAACTCGATGTTGACGACGATCGCGCCGACGATCGCCGCGAGCACCGGCACGCTCGCGCTCTCGGGCACGTCCTTATGGGGGAGGACACTGGCGATCGCGTAGGCGAACCCGCCGCCGACGAACGGCGTGAGGAGCCACATCGTCCCGATCTCGGCGTACTTGCCCCATGCGGGGTCGCCCCCGAGCGCGAGACCGGCCCCAATGACGGCGCCCGTGACGGTGAAGGCGGTCGCGATCGGGTAGCCCGTGAAGATCCCGATCGCCATGAGACCGGCTGCGGTAAGGAGCGCAACGATCACGGCGGAGATCGGGAGCGTGATACCGACGATCAGCTCGCTCCCGACGGCTTCGGAGACGCTCGCGCCCTGGAGCGCCGCGCCCGCAAAGCCGAGCAGCCCGACGACGAACGCCGCTCGCAGGACCGAGATGGCGTTCGCCCCGACGGCCGGCGCGAACGGCGTCGCACCGCTCGAACCCGCGCCGATGGCCCACGCCATAAACGTGCTCGCGATGAGCGCGACCGCGAACAGGAGGACTTCCACCATCCGATACCCACTAGCCTCCTGTTCGCCAAGAGCGTTCAGTTGGCGAGCGCCACATCTCGAACCGGTCGGCTGGGTCACGCAGGTCGGATGGAGGGGAGTTCATGGGGAAACAGGAGGGGGTCAGTCGTCGTTCGAAACGGCGACATCGGCCGCCGTATGTCGGCTCCGCCAGACGCCCTGTGCGTACGCGCCGAGGAACATCCCGGCAATCGCATAGAGGATCGGCCAGTTACCGACGCCGAGGCTGGCGTAGGCCGCACCGGGACAGATCCCGGAAAGGCCCCAGCCGACGCCGAAGATCGTTCCGCCGACGAGGACGTTGCGGTCGAACGGTTTCAATCGTCGCTCGTAGGACCGACGGGTGAGCGGGGCGGTGTCGCGGAGTCGTGGCAGGACCCAGAACGCGAGACCGGCGACGAGCGAGCCGCCGAACATCACGAACAGCAGTCCGAGGTCACGGAAGACGAGGAAATCGAGGACGACCTCCGGGCGGGCCATGTGGCTGTATCCAAGCCCGAAACCGAACAGCAGGCCACCAACGAGGATCAGCGGGATGAACAGCGAATGGCGGCTCACGGCGTCACCCCGAGTACCCCGACGAGGTTCGCGGTGACGATGGCGACGATGAGGAAGGTGAGGACGCCGACGAGTGAGGTCTTCGAGGCCGATCCGACGCCACAGATCCCGTGTCCGGATGTACAGCCCTTACCGATGCGAGTCCCGATCCCAACGAGGACGCCGCCGACGAACAGCCGCCAGGGCTGGACCTCGGTGATCCAGACCCCGCCTTGATAGACGAGGGCATAGACGGCTGCACCGGCAACGATGCCGACGGTGAAGACGATCCGCCAGTCACGCGACCCGCGGTATCGCTGAAACCGCGACCGGCCGGAGACGTACGACAGCGTCGATTCGAGGAACGTACTCGCGCCAGCGGCGATCCCGGTCCCGAAGTATATGATGGCGACCCCGAGACCGACGAGCAGGCCGCCGATCGCGTACCGGCCGATTCCGTTCGGAAACAACGCCTCCAGCGTTTCAATCCCAAGGAATTCGACGATCATGTCGTCTCGTCCCCGCTCGTCGCGTTAGTCGCTCGTGAGTGCATCCTGACTCGCCGCGCAGTTGTTCGGACCGAGTTCGAGGGTGAACGCTTCGTGGTCATCAATTTCCTGTCTGCCGAGGTTCGTCGCGATGATCTCCTCGTAGTTCGCGGGACGGGGCGGCATATCTGAGAGAACGAGGTCGACGAACGCCTCGCTATCGAGCGAAAGGGCGTCCATCCGCTCGCGCAGTTCGCCGATCGTCGCCGTATAGGTGCCGTCCTCGGTAGGGATAGCCGCATCACTGAAATGTGCCCCGCCGATGAGCGTGCCGTCGGGAAGCGAGAGCACACGCTCCTGAAGGCTTTCGTGGAGGGTGCGGGCGGCCTCGGGCGCGCCGTCGTCACTCTCCTCCAAGTCAGGTCGTGCGACGCTTTCGACGAACAGCGTGTCGCCCGTGACGAGAAACGCGCCGTCGATCAGGTAGGAGGTCATCCCCGACGTGTGACCGGGTGTCGAGACGCTCTCAACCGTTATCTCGCCGACCGCGAAGCTATCGCCGTCGGTCGCAAGCGTCAGTTCGTCCGTGTACGTGATCCCACGCTCGGCGGCGGCCCTCGGAACGACGCCCTCGACACCGCGGTCGGCGAGCGCACGCACGCCCGAGACGTGATCGGCATGGACGTGTGTGTCGAAGGCGTAGATCAGCTCGACGCCCAGCTCCTCGGCGTCCGCGAGATAGCGGTCGGTAAACGCGCGCAGCGGATCGATCACGGCGGCCTCCTCGCCGTCGTACACGAGGTAGCCGAGACAGCCGCTCGAGGGGCGCGGGTACTGCAACACCGT
>JAWARX010000340.1:0-3072 GCA_038893155.1 Halalkalicoccus sp. | reverse complement strand
ATCTACGCCGCTTCCCTCCTCTGTAACGAGAAGAAGACCCAGCGCGAGGTCGCCGACGTCGCGCAGGTCACCGAGGTCACGATCCGCAACCGCTATCAGGAACAGATCGAAGCCATGGGCATTCAGTAGCCGCGTTTTCGAACTCCGGCTTCTACTGCTCGCGCCACTTGATCGAACAGCCCCGCGAAGGCATCTCCTCGACGGTGACGTCCTCGCCGGCCAGTACCTGCCCGATCGCCTCGCGCATCTCGTGGCTGGTCGGCTCCGCCTCGGGGTCGTGGGCGTCGTCGATCCGGCCGTGATACGCCAGTCGGAACGCGCCGTTTTCCCGCCCGAAGAGAAAGGGGTCGGGCGTACAGACCGCGCCGTACGCGCGGGCGACCCCCTGGGACCTATCGCGCAGGTAGGCGTCGTAGGCGATCGTGCCGTCGGCGACCAGCTCCTTCATCCGGTCGAACGAGTCCTCGGGGTACTCCTCGGAATCGTTCGGGTTGATCCCGACGACCGCCACCTCCTCGTAGTCGGCGGCGATCGCGTTCAGCGGCTCGATCTTCGCCTTCGCATAGGGGCAGTGGTTGCAGGTGAACGCGACCAGTAGCGCCGTGTGGCCCGAAAAGTCCTCGAGCGTGTGCGTCTTTCCGTCGGTTCCGGGCAGTTCGAATTCGGGAGCCGGGTCGCCGCGTACGAGGTCGCTGTCGGATTCCTGGAGTGCCATGTCGTACCGTGGGATCGCAGTCGGCAAAAACGTTGATCGATCACTCGACGGCCGTCAGGTAGACGGCGAGGGCGGCACAGCCGATCCCGGCGACCTTTCGGGGCGTGATCGCCTCGTCGAGGACGAGAAAGCCGATCAGCGAGCTCGTGACGATGAACATCCCGAAGATCGGCACGACGACGCTCACCGGCCCGAGCGCGAGCGCGCGGTAGTACGCGAGGATGCCCACGGCGAGGCAGATCCCGGCGGCGTACATGTACGGCGCGTCGGGGTGCGTGAGGTACTCGACGACGGGTTCCCGGGAGAAGAGAACCACGGCCGCCGCGCCGACGACGAGCATGGAGTTCGAGACGATGACGGCGACGTCGCTCGGAACCTCCGTGGTGGCGATGCTCATCAGCGGGGCGACGAAGGTGTACGCGAGCAGGGCGACGAGCGCCCACAGGAGGTAGTTCATGTCTCCAGTATCGCCACAGGACTGGTATGCGTTGCGATCCCGGCAGGGGGCGAATATCCGGCCGGAAGCAAGCCTTAACCTCCTCCCGTTGGCTCTCCCTGTATGGACCCGAAACGCGAACTGCTCGACGCCCTCTGTGCGAACGCCCGCACCGAGACGGCGGACCTCGCACGCCAGACCGGCCTCACGGAAAGCGAGGTCGAGGCGGCGATCGCGGAGTTCGAATCGGCGGGGACGATCCGGGGCTATCAGGCGATCGTCGACTGGGAGGCGGTCGAGGAGGGCCACGCCCGCGCCGCGGTCGAACTCAACGTCACCCTGGATCGCGAGACGGGCTACGCCGAGGTCTCCGACCGCCTCGCGAAGTTTCCCGAGGTCTCCTCGCTGCATCTGGTCAGCGGCAACTACGACTTTCTGATGATCGTCGAGGCGAGTTCGGTGCGGAAGATCTCGCGATTCGTCTCCGAGAAGGTCGCGCCGGTCCCCGAGGTCACCCAGACCGTGACCCACTTCGTCATGGAGACGTACAAGGAAGCCGGCATCGAGATGAACGGCGGGGACGACGACGATCGCCTGTCGGTCTCGCCATGAGGGTGACGAACCGCGAGGACCGCACGAGGTGGTTCCCGTGAACACGGTCCCAGCGGCGCTGCTCCCTGCTCCCCGGAACCACACGAGGTGGCTCCCGTGAGGACCTCCGAACGGGTCGGGCGGGTCCCGCCCTCGGGAATCAGAAAATTCTTCGAACTCGCGGAGGAACGGGATGACGTCATCTCGCTGGGGGTCGGCGAGCCCGACTTCTCCGCGCCGTGGGCCGCCCGCGACGCCGCGATCGACTCGCTAGAGCGGGGGAAGACCTCCTACACCGCGAACAGGGGCATGCGCGAACTTCGCGAGGAGATCGCACGCCACTGCGCACAGCGCTACGACCTGGCGTACGACCCCGCAGAGGAGGTCCTCGTGACCACGGGGGTCAGCGAGGGCGTCGACGTGGCGCTGCGCGCGCTCTGTGATCCCGGCGATCGGGTCGCGATGGTCGATCCCTCCTACGTCTCGTACCGGCCGGGCGTCCTCCTGGCCGACGGCGATCCCCTGCCCGTGCGCACCCGCGAAAAAGAGGGGTTCAGGCTGACGTACGGCGCCCTCGAACGCGCCGGCGCGAGCGACGCGGACCTCCTGATCCTCTGTTACCCGAACAACCCCACCGGCGCGGTGATGCGCGAAGAGCACCTCGAACCCGTCGCCGAGTTCTGCCGCGAGCACGATCTCCTCGTCCTGTCGGACGAGATCTACGCCGACCTGACCTACGAGGGCGAGCACACCTCGATCGCCACCCTCGAAGGAATGGGCGAGCGCACGATCGTCTTCAACGGCTTCTCCAAAGCGTACGCGATGACTGGCCTCCGGCTGGGCTACGCGCTCGGACCCGCGGAAGGGATCGCGGCGATGAACCGCATCCACCAGTACTCGATGCTCTCAGCACCGACGACCGCCCAGCACGCCGCCCTCGAAGCCCTCCGGAGCTGTGACGACGACGTCGAGGAGATGGTCGGGGCCTTCGATCGGAGACGACGATACGTCCTCTCGCGATTCTCGGAGATGGGACTGGAGTGCTTCGAGGCGAAGGGAGCCTTCTACGTCTTCCCGGAGGTCCCCGGCGACGACGAGGCGTTCGCCGAGGACCTGCTCGAATCCGAGGGCGTCGCCGCGGTTCCGGGCTCCGTCTTCGGCGAGGCCGGCGAGGGGCACCTCCGGGTCTCGTACGCGAGCGGGCTCTCCCAGCTGAAGGAGGCGACAAAGCGGATCGAGGCGTTTCT
The DNA here is from genome assembly GCA_038893155.1 of Halalkalicoccus sp. Taxonomy (GTDB): domain Archaea; phylum Halobacteriota; class Halobacteria; order Halobacteriales; family Halalkalicoccaceae; genus Halalkalicoccus. Next base: position 83 of record JAWARX010000340.1, on the reverse strand, counting down.
CGACTGATCCGTGCGGTCACTATCGCCCCGCGACGTGCCGTTGCCGCGATTTCGAAACCCTCGGTGAGTTACTGTCGACCGAG
>JAWARX010000339.1:0-3079 GCA_038893155.1 Halalkalicoccus sp. | reverse complement strand
ATTACGCGCTCAGAGAGAATCAACACATCTCCTAATCCCTATGAGATCCCCGAGGAGTACGACGTGCCGATCGCAATCGACGGCTGTGACTGACCCCCGGAAACTGTCCTTCGGGGCTGTCGGACGTGCCCTTCGCATTCTGCCGCACTCCTCGTTCTCGTCGCACTCTTCGTTCCCGTTACGTTCACGCGTAGCGTCGTCGCCTCTGTTGTTGTGTTCGTCTGCGCGCACGCGCGCAAGAGAGGAAAGCTGCCTTTTTAAGCCGTGCTTTCGTAGCCGGAGGCAAGATGTTCAACGCGATCGTGGACGCCGACACCCTCGAAACGGCGCTCGATTCGGTGAGCGCGCTGGTCGAGGAGTGTACGATCCATCTCAACGAGGACGGACTGGCGATCCGGGCCGTCGACCCCGCGAACGTCGGCATGGTCGACCTCTCGCTTTCCGCGACCGCCTTCGAGTCCTACGAAGCGGACGGCGGGAAGATCGGCGTCAACCTCTCGCGGCTCAACGACACCGTCGGGATGGCCGACGCCGGCGGGCTGGTCCACCTCGAACTCGACGAGGAGACGCGGAAACTGCACATCCAGCTCGACGGGCTGGAGTACACCCTCGCGCTGATCGACCCCGACTCGATCCGACAGGAACCGGACATCCCGGATCTGGATCTGCCCGCGACGATCGTCGTCGAGGGTCGCGACATCAACCGCGCGGTGAAGGCAGCCGACATGGTGAGCGACCACATCGCGCTGGGCGTCGACGAGGCCGAGTCGGTCTTCTACGTCGAGGCCGAGGGCGACACCGACAACGTCGATCTGCGCCTCGACGAGGCCGACCTGATCGATCTCACGCCCGGCCCGGCCCACTCGCTGTTCAGCCTCGACTACCTCAAGGACATGAACAAGGCGATCCCGACTGACGGCGAGGTCACCATCGAACTCGGCGAGGAGTTCCCCGTCAAGCTCCACTTCGAGATCGCCGAGGGCAACGGGCAGGTCACGTACATGCTGGCCCCGCGGATCCAGAGCGACTGAGGCGATTACAGCGATCTCTCGTAGCGGTACTCCCGATACGTCTCTCCTTCTAGCTCCACCGTTCCCTCCCCGGCGCGCTCGAACCCCTGCTTCTCGTAGAACCCGACTCCCACGTCGTTTTCGGCGAACACCGAGAGTGCGAGGCGGTCGTACCCCTCCAGTTCCGGCTCGACGGCGTCGAGCAACCTCCCGCCGACCCCCTCGCCCCACCGGTCGGGCCGGACGTAGATTCGGTAGAGCTCCGCAATTCGCTCCTCGTCGGGGTTCGGCCCGGCGTGGACGAACCCCACGACGTCGTCGTCCTCGGCCACGTAGAGCGCGTGCCCCGGCCGTTCGATCGCCTCCCGTAGCTCATCGAGCGCGTACCACTCCTCGACGGTTCGCTTCACCGTCTCCTCGCCGAGCAGGTCGTCGTAGGCGGCGTGCCACGATGTGCGGGCGATCTCACGGATCGCTTTCGCGTCCGCGGGCTCGCCGGGTCGGATCTCGACCATACGGCTCGATTTCGAGCATCGTATATAACTGCGGGCGTTCACACAGGTTTATTCGCCCGGCGGCCATAGCCGTGCGCGGATGAAGGCGCTCCACGCTCGCTACCCGTTTCTTTCAGGCTCTCGCGAGGCCGTCGAGGAGGCGGACATCGATCTGGTCGGGCTGGTCCGCGAGGACGGGCCCGTCGTCTCGCGGGCGACCGAGCGGGTCGCGGGCGCGCTGCGGGACGGGACGGTCGGGGACGACCACCCCACGACGCGGGTCGAACTCCTCTCGTATCCCGTCGCGCGCGTGCTCGTCTCGCTGGTCGACGAGCGGATCTGCACCCGCAAGTACGCCCGCGCCGAGGCCAAGCGGGCGATCGAGCAGTTCGACGACGACCACGCGGCCGGAAACGACCTCAAAAGCGCCCGCAACGAGCGACTCACGCTTTCGGCTCTGCTCGCGGAGTTCGACCTCGCGGACGCGATCCGCGAGAGTTCCGATGAAACGGCGGGCACGAGCTATCGCGTGGCCGTCGACACGTACCTCTCGCTCGTGTCGGATCTCTGGGGCGACGAGTGGCGGCTGGTCAACCGCACGCTCGCAAACGGCGAGGTGCCCATCGAACGTGTGGAACTTCGCACCCTGCTGAAGGAGGCGATCGCCCAGCGCGTGGCCGATGGGCTTCCACTTGCCGTGCCCGACGCCATCGCCGACCCGCTCGAAAGCGAGGTCGCGGAGATCCGCTCGGTTCTCGCCGAGCTGGATCTCACCCGCGAGATCGACACTGTCGTGCCCGATCGGTTCCCGCCGTGTATGAAAGCCCTCTTGGACTCGATCCAGAAGGGCGAGCATCTCGGCCATCACTCCCGGTTCGCGATCACCGCCTTCCTGACGAGCATCGGGATGGACACCGACGAGATCATCGATCTGATGGACGCGCGGCGCGTCTACGAGGCCAACGCCACCGTCTTCCAGGCGGCGAAGGCGATGCTGCGCAGCGCGCTCAACCTGTAGCCGCGCATGCCGCTCTCGCGTTTGCGCGGTGCGGAAGTCGCCAGCGTCCGCCCGCCGGAGGATCTTCGCACGCGCCGGCCGGACGAGGCGGGCGCGGGCGTCCTACGCGCGCCGCTGCCCGCGCCGGCGTCGGCCGGTCTGCGGACCGGCGGCGCGGGCGGCACGGACGACGTGCCGGCCGGGACGGACCCCGCCGTCTGGCTGGGGCTGACGGCCGAGGAGCGCGCCTTCTTCGCGCGGCTGGAGGCGCTGGGGCCGCTCTCGTACGGGCCCGCGCGTGCCGAGGGCGGGCCGGCGCTGAGCCGCGGCCGCTACATTCACATCCGAGTCTGACCCCAGGCATGAACGGTCTTCCCCTCGCGGCAATCCACCGCGCGCGCATCGCGGGGCTCGGCCTGAGCCCGGCGCACCTGCAGGCGCTCGCTCCGCGCTCGCCGGCCGGCGTCTCGTTCGCCGAGACGCTCAAGCAGGCGCTCAGCGAGGTGGCGGCGGTACAGGACACCGCGCGCAGCGCGACGGACGCCTTCCTGCGCGGCGAGCCGATCGAGCTGCACCAG
>JAWARX010000338.1:0-3081 GCA_038893155.1 Halalkalicoccus sp. | reverse complement strand
TGTTCGATCCCTTCAGCGGATCGACCGAGTGTCGGTTGCCGACCGCCATCGGAAGCGTCGGTTCCGGCCCACGGTAGCCACCTGTCCGGGGCTTCGGGTAGATATGTGACAGTATACGCTTCCCGACCTGTCCTGTCGCTTCGAATATACCTATAGACGACCCTGGACATGAGTCCGTCAATGAAGGCACACGAATCGAACCCCTACCGGGCCGAGGTAGTCGTCCGCTCGCTCGCACCACACGGCGTGAACGACCGCCAACGAACGATCATTCAGCAGGTCGAACGCTGCCGGGAGCGGGGTGTGCTGACCGACGTCGACGTCGAGGTCTGGGGTCGGGAGATCGGGGCCGATCCCGACGTCCGAACGGTGGCCCACGACCGGTACGACGCCATCGAGACGTGGGCCGACAATCGCGGCTACACGCTCGCGCCCGGCTTCGGCCGGCAGCACCGCGAGTCGATCGTCGACGACGACCCCGAGGAGGTCATCAGCTTCCCGCTGATCTGTCTGGTGGTGTACGCGGTGGACGAGCGCTCGCGCGAGGAGGCGGTGCGGGCGGTGTTTCCCTGCTCGGACGGCGAGGAGACCTACACGATCGTCGACGGGATCGAGGCGCTCGAAGAACGAACGCCGGTCGAGAGCCGACCGGAAGCGGGCGAGGGTTCGGATGCGAGAAGCGACGCCGAATCCCCGTCGACGGACTCGGGAGGGCGGAAAGCGATCATCGGTCGCCCGTAGCACGACGGCGCGCGAGGGCGAGAGCTCAGACGCCGAGTTCCTCGGCCAGCTCGTAGAACGTCTCGATCGTCAGGTCCGGCTCCACGCCGAACGGCTCCCACGGGGTGCCCTTCCGGTCGACCCACACGCCCTGCATTCCAGCGTGGGCCGCCCCCATGACGTCGAACCAGCCCGCCGTGACGTGGGCGATCGCGTCGATCGGCGTCCCCGCGCGCCCGGCGGCGTGCCGGTAGAGTTCGGCGTCGGGTTTGAACGTCCGGACCTCGTCGGCGCTGATCGTATCGGCGAGGAGGTCGCCGATGTCGGCGTGTTCGACCATCGAGTCGAGCATCTCGGGATTCCCGTTCGAGACGACGTAGGTGTCGTAGCCCCCCTCGTGTAGACGCTCGATGCCGTCGCGTACGTCCTCGAAGACGTCGAGTTCGTGGTACACCGCGAGGATCTCGTCGCGCTCTTCCTCGGGGAGGTCGACGCCGTGTGCCGCGAGCGCGTAGGTCAGCGCGTCGCGGTTCATCTCGTAGAACGGCTGGTAGGCGTCGACGTGGTTCGAAACGAACGTGTACTCGAGCGAGCGCGCCCGCCAGAGCCTCGACACCGGCTCGGGCTCCTCGACGCGCTCGGCGAGGGCGTTCTCGGCGGCGTCGACGTCGACCAGCGTACTGTACGAATCGAACGTGACCGTCTCGACGCGATCGGGATCGAACGACATGGGACGGGAGACGAGGGCGACCGACATAGTTCCCGCGGCGACCCGAGATCGGTCTACCGCTCGTCGCAGAACGCGGCGATCGCGTCCTCGACGGCGTCGTAGTCGGGAAAGTCGGGCCACCGGGCGGCGACCCACGCGTACTGGACGGTGCGGTCGGTATCGAGGAGGAAGACCGCTGGACGAGCCTCGGTGATCCCGGCCATCCCGTCCAGATCGTTCACGACGTCGTACGCCTCGGCGACGCCGTTCTGGGGGTCGCTGAACAACCGGTAGTCCATCCTGTGCTCCTCGATGAGGCGCTTGTGCTCGTAGGGCGTCGAGATCGACAGCCCGACGATCCGTACGTCGTACGCGTCGTCCCACGCCCGATCCCGGAGCTCGTTCCAGATGTACGTCGCCGGGAACGCCCCGTCCATCGTGTAAAAGACCAGCAGGACGGGCCCCTCGTCGGTCAGCTCCGACAGCGAGACGTCCTCCCAGAACTCCGCGTTGACCAGCGGGCGGGTGAACTCCGGCGCGAGATCGCCCTCCGTGAGGTGGTCCGTCGCCGGGAGGTCGACGACCTCGAACTCGAGGTCCATCAGGCCTCGCCCTCCGTACCGTAGGTCCTCTCCAGATACTCGACGATGTTCGCGCTTTCTGCCATCGTCACGCCGGTGGTCTCGTCGACGATCGCGGGGACGGTCCGTTTGCCCGACAGTCGCTTGACGACGTTTCGCTCCGAGTGCATCGGCTCGACGAAACGCGAGCGGTATTCGAGATTCAGCTCGTCGAGCACCCGGGTGACGCGCTCGCAGTACGGACACGCCTGCAGTCGGTAGAACGTGATTGGTGAGTCGCTGGCTGATCGGCTCATGGTCCCGTTTGGGTCGAGCGGGAGGTAAGGCTTTGCCGTGTCACCTGCGGGGCGAAAGCCGGGGCGCAGTCAGGAGGTTATATCCCGGTGGGGATCGACGCCCCTCCCATGAGTTCCGACGGCTTCGATCTCGAAGAGCCCGAACTGACCGCCGACGACCTCCTCGCCCTCGACGATCCCCGTTTCACTCCCGAGTCGGTCGCGCTCGTGACGGGCGCGGCCTCGGGGATCGGACGGGCGAGCGCGGTGGCGCTCGCGGCCAACGGGCTGACCGTCGTCGGCGTCGACGTCGACGAGGACGGGCTGGAGGGAACGATCGACCTCGCCGGGGAGGTCGAGGCAACTGGGGATATCGTCTCCGTTCCCGCGGACCTCACCGATCCCGCGGCGATCGAGGCGGCCGCCGAGGCGGCCGCCGCCGAGGGGGACCTGCGGTACGTCGCGAACATCGCGGGCATGCAGCACATCGCCTCGACCCCCGAGTTCCCGGTCGAGAAGTACGACCTCCTGATGGACGTGATGCTCCGCGCGCCGTTTCTCGTCGCAAAGCACGCCATGTCTCACATCCGCGACACCTCCGATGGGGTCGGCGCGATCGGGAACATGTCCTCGATTCACGGCCACTACGCCACACAGGACAAGCCCGCATACATCACCGCAAAGCACGGTCTCAACGGCCTGACGCGTGCGATCGCCGCCGAGGGGCGGGGGAGCCTTCGAGGGTTTTCGGTCAGCGTCGGCTACGTGCTGACGCCGCTGATGGTGAATCAGATCG
>JAWARX010000337.1:0-3083 GCA_038893155.1 Halalkalicoccus sp. | reverse complement strand
TCGGACCCGCGGAGACGGGGGTCGTCCTCGGGATGTTCTTCGTCCCGTTCGCCCTGCTTCAGTACCCCTTCGGGGTGTTGTCGGATCGCATCGGCCGGACCGTCCCGATCGTCGTCGGATCGGCGTGTTTCGGGAGCGCGATCATTCTCGTCGGCGTGCTACCCACACTCACGCTCGCCCAGGCGGGCATGGTTCTCGTGGGTATCCTCGGCGCGCTCGTCTCGCCCGCGACGATGGCGCTCGTGACCGATTTGGCGGACGACGGCGAGCGCGGCGCGTCGATGGCTGGCTTCAACATCGCCGGCAGTCTCGGCTTCCTGACCGGCTTTCTGCTCGGAGGGACCGTCGCGACGTCGTACGGGTACTTCGCAGCCTTTCTCGTCGTCGGCGGCCTCGAAATCCTGATCGCAGCGGTCTGTCTGCCGCTCTTCTTGCGGATCGAGATTCCCGTCGAGGGATCGTTTCGTCCCGACTAGGCGGACGAGACGGCCCGATCCGCCGGCAGTGGCAAGGGGGCTTTTTGTCCCTCTAGAGCGTCAGAATTTGGTATGGCACCGAAACTGCCGGAGCTACTCGGGCGAGGGTTCGAACAGGGGATGGAGGCGGCCTTCGCTGTCGACTCGCTCGCGCAGCTGGCCGAGGCGGTCGACTTCGAGGCGCTCGAACGCGGCGATCCCGCGGCGATGGATTTCGAACAGATGGGCGAGCTGGTCGGTCAGATGACCGGGCGGCTCGTGATCAAGCAGACCGTGGGGCGGTACACCCCGGGGCAGTTCGCAGAGCAGACGGTGGGGTATGCCATCGGCGGCGCGATCGGCCGCGAGGGTGGCCGACTCGTCCTCCAGGCGGTCGAGAGCCAGCGTGAACGGGGCGATCCCGTCCAGGTCGAGATCGAGGTGGTAGACGAGGAGCAAGTCGAGGAGCGCGAGGACATCCACGACCTGGGCGAGGCCGGTGACCTCGACGATTCGGGAGACGAGTTCGACGATGCTGACGGGGCGGACGGGGCCGAAGACGGTTCGACCGCGGACGGCGAATAGCCCCAACCTTTTTCCGCTCGATGGTGAGAGACGGGTATGGAACCACGGATCACCCGGATCCAGACGACCGAGTTCTCCTATCCGATCGAGGACGTCGGGACGGACACCAACGGCTTCAACCTGACCTACGAACCCGGCGCAATCACCGAGCGAAAGCTCTTTGCGATCCAGATCGAGACCACGGTGGGGATCACCGGCGAGTACATCGGGGGCAATTCCCCGGCGTTCGCTCAGTTCAACACCGTCGCGGACTACCTGATCGGGAAGAACCCCCTGCACAGAGAGCGCCACTGGAGCGAACTCAAACGCGCGCTCAGGAAGTACGACCGCATGGGGATCGGCCCGCTCGACATCGCCTTGTGGGACTTCGCGGGCAAGTACCACGACGCCCCGATCCACGAGCTGCTGGGGACCTACCGCGAGCGTCTTCCCACATATGCCTCGACGTACCACGCGGACGACAGCGGCGGGCTGAACTCCCCGGCGGCGTACGCCGATTTCGCCGAGGAGTGTCGCGAGCGGGGCTTTCCGGCCTTCAAGATCCACGGCTGGGGCGGCGGTGACGACGCCCGACAGATAGACCGGGAGATCGCCACCGTCCACGCCGTCGGCGAGCGCGTCGGCAGCGGGATGGACCTCATGCTCGATCCCGCCTGCGAGTACGAGACGTTCGCCGACGCGCTCAAGGTGGGCAAAGCGTGTGACGCACAGGAGTTTTTCTGGTACGAGGACCCCTATCGCGACGGCGGGATCAGCCAGCACGCCCACCGCAAGCTGGGCGAGCACCTCGAGACGCCCATCCTCCAGACCGAGCACGTCAGGGGTCTGGAACCGTTCACCGATTTCGTCGCGAGCGGGGCGACCGACTTCGTCCGCGCGGATCCCGAGTACGACGGCGGGATCACCGGTGCGATGAAACGGGCGAAGGTGGCGGAAGGGTTCGGGCTGGACGTGGAGTTCCACGCGCCCGGGCCCGCACAACGCCACTGCATGGCCGCCACCCGCAACAGCAACTACTACGAGCTCGCGCTCGTCCACCCGAAGTGCGACAACACCCAGCCGCCGGTCTATCTCGGCGGGTACTCCGACCAGCTCGATACGATCGACGGCGACGGAACGGTCGGCGTCCCCGATGGGCCCGGACTGGGCGTCGAGTACGACTGGGAGTACATCGAATCGCACGCGCTGGGCGGACGGGAGTACGAGTAGTGAATCGGCGGTAACTCACAGGGCCGACTCGATCGCCCGACTCATCGCCGCTCGGAACCGTTCGACGTCGATGTCGAGCGCCACCCGGCCGTTTTCGGGCTCCTCGGTGACGCCGTACTCGTCGGCGACGAGCGCACCCCGGCACGGTCCCTCGCTCGTGTCGATCGCGAGAGCACGCGATTCGGTCGTCACCACGCCCTCTGCGAGGTGGGCGATCACCGCCGCGTCGTGGATGGGCGAGCCGTCGATCCCGTAGCGCTCTTTCACATGGTCGGGGTAGTAGTCGAGCCATCCCTCGACGAGCTCGCCACGCGGACCCGAGAGGTCGAGATCGGCGGGGTCGAGCGTCGCACGCATCGTCACGCCCAGCCCGACGAACGTCGGATCGAGCGACTGGAGCACCCGGTTCGCGGCGTCGGGATCGGCGTGCAGGTTCGCCTCCGCGGCGGGCGTGCGGTTGCCCGGCGCATAGATCGCCCCGCCCATGACGAGCACCCTCTCGAGATACTCGGGCAGGTCGGGCTCGATCCCGAGCGCGAGCGCGAGGTTGGTCAGCGGCCCGATCGCGGCGATCGTGAGGTTTCCGTCTTTTCGTGCCTGCTCGACGATGAACTCGGCTCCCGAAGTATCGACGGGCTCCCGCGAGGGGGCGGGGAGGTCGCCCTTCAGCCCGCCCTCGCCGTGGATGAACTCGGCGGTGTCCTGTTCCTTGACGAGCGGGCGATCCGCGCCGCGGGCGACCGGAAGGTCGCTATCGAGAACGCTCTTCTGAAGTAGGTTGTTGGTCGGGCAAAGCTGTCGCTGGAAATCATAGCGCGCAAGGGTGACGCGAAC
>JAWARX010000336.1:0-3089 GCA_038893155.1 Halalkalicoccus sp. | reverse complement strand
CGACGGCGTGCCCGTCTTCTGCCTCCCCGGCAGCGAGAACGCCGTCCGGTTGGGGACCCGCGAGATCATCGCACAGGAGGCCGCACACCTCGTCGGGCTAGCGGGTCGCGACCTCGACGCGGACGAGGAGTGAGTGACGTCCACCTCGTATTCACTCTTCGAGATCAAATACGAACCCCGACTGTTCTATACTCCATATGTATCTATCTGTCAGTTAACTATATCGTGGTGGGTGTACTCGTATGATATTGTTATGCACGACAGCTCACGACGGGATTTCCTGAAGTACAGCGCGGTCGCGGCCGCGGCCGCCGGCGCGACCGGGACGGGCGCGGTAGCAGCGCGCGAGGGAGGAGATGACAGGGGCGGGGGCGTCCCCGGCACGCTCGAACTCCTCGGGCACGACTTCCTCGAAAACCCGCCGGGGATCTACACCTACGGTGCGGTCCGCGAGGACGGGATGTACGCCGTCGTGGGCGGGTACTACGGCGAGGGCGGCAGTTTTCTGGTTGACCTCTCGGATCTCGACGAACCCGAGCAGGCTCACAGGCTCCCCTCGGCGAACACCAACCGCCAGAACGACGTGAAGTTCGACCCCCGGGACGGGCTGTACTACCGCACTCAGGAGGCCAACGTCGAGGGCGGCGAGATGGGCTTTCAGGTGATCGACTACGGCTACGAGGCCGGAAGCATCGAGGAGCCCGAGATCGTCGCGACCGTCGAGACGCCCAGAACGGGAGTTCACAAGCTCGAAGAGCACCCCGAGGAGCCGCTTCTGTATACGATCGACAAGGACGGCGAGGAGCCGGGGATCCTGATCTACGACGTGAGCGATCCGACGGAGCCGGAGTACCTCTCGGAGTTCGGCCCCGACGGCTACTGTCACGACCTCGAGGTCGACGTCGGGAGGGAGCTGATCCACGCCGCCTACATCGGCGGCGACTTCGTGGGCTACGTCGTCTTCGACGTCAGCGATCCCCGGAACCCGGAAGAGCTCTCCCGGGTCGACTACGCCGACTTGCCCGATTACGAGGCGATCGGCGAGCCCGGCTTCGAGAGCTGCCACCAGGCGAGCTTCGATCCCGAACGGGACCTCGCGGTGGTCGGCGACGAGGTCGGCGGCGGGATCCCGGGCGGCAAGCATATTTACGACATCGGCTGGGACGAGGGCTCGCCCGAGGAGCCGATCCACATCGGCTTTACCCACTCGCCGAACGCGAGAGAGCAGGGCGAGGACGAGCCCTTTTTCTGGACCACGCACTTTCACAACGTCGTTCCCTGCGAGGGCGGGATCACGCTGCTGGTCGACGGGGGCTACCACGAGGGCGTCTGGGTCGCGGACATCACCGACCCGACCGACCCGACGCCCGCCGAGAGCTTCCCGACCCACGAGGACGAGGAACTCATCCCGCAGCTCGGCAGCGGGCCCGTGACGCCGTTTCTCGACCCGCTGCACCCGCCGTTCGTCTGGTCGGTCGAGTACAACGCCGAGCGAAACTTCGTCTTCGCGAGCGACTCGCTGACCGGCGCGTACACGTTCTCCCTCTCGCCCGAGGCGTTCGAGCCCCGCTCGATCGAAGCCGAGATCAGGCGGACCTACGAACCCCGCGACGAGGTCGGCCCCAGCGGACTGGAGCTCGCCTATCACTACCACGCCGAGCACGCGACGGTGCCCAACACCGGCGGTGCGGTGATGGACGACGAGGCGCTCGCGGAGATCGAAGCCATCGCCGCCGAGGAGGGCGTCGACGTCGAGGAGATCGAGATCGCCCACCACTGATCGCGGTCCGTTGTACCGACCACGGTCCGGTCCTGCTCTACGAGGGGAGCGGACAGAGGCTCGCAGTAAAAATCACGGTTTCGTCGGTGTCGTTTCGCGCGCCGTGTTCGACGCCGCGTTCGTGCAGCACCACGCCCGGCGCGTCGATCTCCTCCTCGCCGTCGTTCTGGAGAACCGTCGCCGTCCCCTTGAGGACGTGAAAGACGTTCGTCGAGTCGGCGTGTTCGTGCGCCGAGAGCTCCGCACCCGGCCCGAGCGCGAACGCCTTGACCAGCACGTCGTCTTCCACCACTAGCTCGGTGCTTTCGACTTCTCCCTCGTCGGGGTCGAGGCCGTGCTCCCCGTAGCGATCGAGTGCCATACTGGCGTTTCGGCCGAACGTATCAAAAACGCGCCGGTCGACTACAGCTCCTCCGCGATCGCGTCCGGCCCCAACAGGTCGGGGTCGACGATCAGGTCCGCGAGCGGCTGGGCGAACTCCGGCAGCGAGTCGCGCGCGTAGACGACGATCCGCACCGACTCGTTCAGTTCGCGTGCGACCGGAATGGCCGTCGCGTGGACCGTGTCGGTGATCGCGAAGACCGCTGCCGACTCGATCCCGGCCGACACGAGCGCTTCGCGGTCCGCGAAATCCTCGACCCGTTCGACCCGGTAGCCTTCGGCGTCGAGCGCCTCGCCCAGTCCCTCGACATCTTCGCCGACGATGACTGCCTCCATCACTCGTACTCGATGGTCGCCGGGGGCTTGTGGGTTACGTCGTAGACCACGCGCGCGACGGTCTCGTTCTCGCCGGTGATGCGACTCTGGATGCGCTGAAGCGTCTCCCAGTCGATCTCCTGGGCGCGGGCGGTCATGCCGTCCCGGGACTCGACGGAACGAACCGAGACGACCCAGCCGTGGACCCGGTTGTCGCCCTTTACCCCGGTGGCCTTCCCGATCACGGCCGCGAGCGCCTGCCACGGCTCGTACTCCTCGAGTTCGTCTTCGACGACGTGACAGGCCTCGCGGGCGACCGCCCTCGGGTCCGGCCGCTGGAGGAACGTTCGGCGTTCGACGATCGTCGCCGAGTGTCGAACCTCCGGCGGTGCGATCACCGCGACGTAGACGAGCGTAGTCGCGGCGAGCACGAACAGGTACGGCCCGACGAGCCAGCTCATGCCGACGGCCGCGAACACGGCGAGCGTCGCGGGGAGTTGGTAGGAACACGCCGAGCCGAACGAGATCGCCGAGATCGTCGTACACCGCGTGCAGTCCGAACAGGCGCGGGTGTTCACCACCGCCGGAACGTTACAGCCGAAGCCCATCACGA
>JAWARX010000335.1:0-3091 GCA_038893155.1 Halalkalicoccus sp. | reverse complement strand
AGTTCACGGTCGTAGTATACGTTCACCACGCCGTTGACGATTTCGACATCGACACTCTTCATGACGAGATCGCTAGGCAACGGACCGAACTCCCGCTCACGGATGCTGAAGGTACCATCGGCTCGCACGAGGCGCGGCTGGCGACCAAGCTTTCCGTCGACGAGGCCCGCGACCACCTCGTCCCAGTCCGCCCCCGCCCCGACGGTGACCAGCGCCGTGCCGTCGACCCGCCGCTCGCTGTAAAACCGCTCGATCATCGCCAGCCCCTTGTTGCACACTCTCGGATCCCAGCGCTGGGTGGTCTCGGTGCCGTACAGATCGGTCGCCTCGCCGTAGTTCATCGACGGCCCGAGCCGGGTGATCACGCCGTTTTTCACGCTGGCTTCGAGGTAACAGTTGTGCGTGTCGTTGGGCGTACACGTCAGCATGTACGAGTCGTCCCGGTCCCAGACGTCCCTGTAGGAGTCCTCCCAGCCCTGATCGGGGTACTCCGCAAGCGGGTTCATCACCTCGCCCTCGACCTCCTCTTCGGGCTGGAGCCGGCGGTAGCCGAAGACCCCCAGTCCGGCGGCACCCGCCGCGCCCGCGAGCCCGCCGAGGACCTCCCGGCGGGAGAGTTCCGTGTCGCCGACCCGGATCCCACCGTCGTCGCCGCTCATCGGTCCCACCTCCCCGTCGGTCGGTTCGCCGCACGATACGTCGCCGCTCGTTTCCGCGTCAGTGTGCTGTATGTTTTCATGATTCGGTCGTGATCGGGTCGGTTCGTGCGAACTCGGGGTCCGCACGGACGAGTCGCCGGCCGCTTTCCAGCTCCGTCACGTCGAGGGCGGCGTCGAACTCGCGTTCGAGGAGGGCGGGCAGGTCGCCGCCCCCCACGACCAGCGGTCGGGGGCCGTCCGGGGCGGCTCCGTACTCAAGTAACGCCTGGCGCTCGCAGAGACGTTCGGGCAGCCCGCTGAGGTCGACCGCCTCGGTCGGCACGTCCTCGGCGACCCGCGCGAGGGACGTCCGAACGGTGTCGACGAGTTCGTCGAGCGCGCGTTCGGTTTCGGGTTCGAGCTCCGAGCGGTTCGGATCGGCCGCCCGCATCGCCGGATCGAACGGCAGCCGTATCCGCGGCGCGCCCGGCGTCGCCTCCAGCAGGCGCCCGATGCCCCGCTCGCCGCGGTCGATACCGCGCTCGCCGACCATGTTCTCGACGACCGCCGCGACCGGGACGTCGTGGGCGTCGGCCAGTCCGGCGGTGCGCTCGACGTTTTTCACGCTCACGTCGCCGGGCGTCGTAACCAACAGCGCGCCGTCGACGGGCACGCGCGAGAGGACGTTCTTCGTCACCTCGCCGACGCCCGGCGGCAGGTCCACGAGCAGCACGTCCCGGCCGCTCCAGGTCGCGTTGCCGAGCAGGTCCGCGAGCACGTCGTGGGCCATCGCGCCGCGCCAGGCCATCGGGCGATCCCCGGAGACAAGATCGAGGCTCACGACCTGCAGGCCCTCGACCAGCGCCGGCGAGGGGTTGCCCGTCGGCGTCGTCGTGACCATCTCCTCGACCCCGAGCAGCTCGCTCACCGCCGGGGCCTCGAAGTCGGCGTCGAAGATCCCGACCGAGAGGCCCGCCTCGCGAAGCGCGCGGGCGAGGGCAACCGTTATCGTACTCTTTCCGGTGCCGCCTTTCGCGCCGCCGATCGCCAGAACCGTCCCGACGCCGTTCGGCGCGAGGCCGTCCTCGGCGCGCTCATGACGCACGCTCTGAATCCGGCAGTGCTCGACGCCCTCGATCGCGAGCGCGCGTCCCAGAAGCTGGTCGCCGACGCGATCCGCGACGCCGTCCTCGATACCGGAGGTGTCGAGCGTCGCCGTGAGCACGCCCTCCTCGATCCCGACGTCCGTCAGGATCTCGGCGGCGACCGGGTCGCCCCTCGGGGTATCGATCTCCCGGACCGTCGAGACGAACGCCGTCCGGATCCGCTTTTCTTCCGGAACGTCCTCGGGCATCGGCGGGTCGTCCGGCTGGCCGTCTCGCCTGTGAGGCGCTCCCGACAGGGTGGGATCGTCCATCGGCCGGTAGTTACCGGCCGACGGATCGCCGCTCGGACACCCGTCCGGCGCGCCACGCTCCGGTTCGGGTTCGTCGTCAGTCATCGGCGATAACCTCCGCTGTCGGATCGAGCCGTTCGAGCTCCTCCCGGTCGGTTCCCGAAGCCAGCTGGCGGCCTTCGATCCGGGCGACGCGCCGGATCGTCCGGCTGGCGTCGATCGACGGGGCGATCAGCCGCGGCAGGTCGTCCGGCCCGTCGAGGCGCTCGGTCGCGAGGATCCCGTCGAGCGCCCTCCCGACGGGGACGCAGACCCGAAAGCCGTCGACCGCCTCGACGAGGAGGTGCGTGGCGTCCGGATCGAACTCGCCGTCGTCGAGCAGTTCGGCGATCGGGACCCCGCGCCAGCGCCCGCCGAAGCGCTCGCCGCTCTCACAGACGTACTCACAGCGGCGTTCTTCGCGGTCGAACCGCTCGCCCGCGCGGAGATCGATCGCGACGTCACCACCGATCCGCGGCGGGTCGAGCGCCCGGTCGCTACTCGGCCCCGCCGACCGGGTTGCGGTGCCGGCGATGGTCTGTCGACTCATATCTACTACTGTGGCCGTTCGGACCCTCCCGCTGGCGCTTAACCCGTTTCGGGTTTTAAGTACCTCTTCTCGACGGCGCTCTCGACGCCGGCGTCGTCGAGCGCCTGAACGGGGGGCCATCGCGACGTAGCTCCGCCGACGCCGGGGCCGCTGTGGGCAGTGTCCCGCCGACAGCGCTTCCGCGATACGGACTCGAGAACCGGCACGCGGGTCGTCTTCTGCGAGCAGGACACCGACGCGGGGCTCGCGACGGACGTCGCCGTCGAGGTCGCCGCGATGGCTGACCGAGCGCACGACGATTCCTGGGATCGCCGCGCGTACGGCGTCGTGTCGGTTATCACGGCTGCGTTGAATCACTAGACGGCGGCGGAACGAGTCAGTAAATCAAAGGAGTTGAAGCGGGAGGATGCGAGTGTCTATGACGCAAATCTCCCGCTTCACTGGGGAAGTTGTGCCGATTGCTCAAAA
>JAWARX010000334.1:0-3099 GCA_038893155.1 Halalkalicoccus sp. | reverse complement strand
TTGGTAACTTCTAATGAATCCTATCGACTGCTTTCCGGTCACTCCGACTGTTTTACCGTGGTTAATACATCACTAACGGACCGTTCGTGGCGCTCGGCGCGTGTTAGTCGATCTATAATAAGGGGAGGGTGGATCGTCTGGTCAGTCGGTTACAATGTCAACGGACCGTGGGGGTCGCGTCGATACGCTGTTGATCGGTATCGACGCCTGTAGTCGAGGGATACTCGAACCGCTGTTCGAGGAGGGGCGCGTACCGACGATCCAGTCGATCTGGGAGAGCGGACCGAGCGCCGCTCTCGAATCGCAGATCCCGCCGTGGACCGCGAGCGCGTGGCCCTCGCTGTACACGGGCACGAACCCCGGCAAGCACGGCGTCTTCGACTTTCTGACCTACGACGGCTACGACTGGGGGGTCGCGAACGCCAGCGCCGTCGACGAGCACCCGCTGTGGGAACTGCTCGATTACCACGGGCTTCGGAGCGTCGTCGTCAACGTCCCGATGACCTACCCGCCCAGCGAGATCGACGGCGCGGTGATCCCGGGATTTACCGCCCCGGAGAGCCCGCCGTCGCATCCGGAAGGGATCTTGGAGGAGGTCCGCGAGGCGATCGGCGAGTACCGGGTGTACCCGACTCCCGGCGGCGAGGAAGAAGCCTTCGAGGAGTACGTCGAGTCGGTCGGAATGCGCGGAAAGGCGTTCCGGTATCTCGCCGAGCGGTTCGAACCGGAGTTCGGGTTCGTGCAGTTTCAGGTCACCGACACCGTCTTTCACCAGTACGGGTACGAGGAGGAGCTGGTCGCGGAGATCTACGAGGCGGTCGATCGCGAGATCGACCGGATCCTCGAGGCGACCGATCCGGACGTCGCGTTGCTCGTAAGCGACCACGGGCTGGGCGAGTACGAGGGCGAGGAGTTCCGGCTTAACACCTTCCTCAGGGAACACGGCTACCTCGAGACGACCAGAACCGGTGCGGGCATGCCCTCCTGGCAGACGGTCCGCGAGCAGTCGCTCCGAAAGGGCGAGGAGACGACCGAACGCGAGGTGACGCTGCTCGAGCGCGGGGTCGCCACCGCCGCGAACTTCGGGCTGACCACCCGTCGGATCGGGCGTGCGCTCGAAGCCGTCGGGCTGGACGACCTCGCGAAGCGGCACGCGCCCGCCGGCGTCGTCAAGGCCTCGGACGAACAGGTCGACTTCGTCGCCTCGGCGGCGTACATGCGCTCGCGCGTCGAGACGGGCGTCCGGATCAACCTCGAGGGGCGCGATCCCGAGGGCGTCGTCCCCCAATCCGAGTACGAGGATCTCAGAGACGAACTGATCGAACTCCTCTCGGGCGTTCGCACGCCCGACGACGAGCCGGTCTTCGAGGACATCGCGCGCGTCGAGGAGTACTTCGAGGGGCCGAACGTCGACCGGGCGGTCGACGTGATGACGATCCCCAACGACTGGGACTACTTCCTCTCGGCCCAGCTTCGCGAGGAACTGTTCGCCCCGCCTGCAGAACCCTGGAACCACAAGCTCGATGGGATCGTCACGGCCACCGGGCCGGGGATCGAGGACGGTGCGGACCTCTCAGGCGCGCACCTGCTCGACATCGCGCCGACGGTGCTCTCGGCGCTCGACGTTCCCCGGAGCGACCGGATGGACGGCGACCCCCTCCCGCTGGTTTCGCCGACCGGCGAGATGAGCTATCCCGACCGCGAGAAAGGGACCCGAGAGACGACCGCCGACGAGGACGTCCAGGACCGTCTCGCGGATCTGGGCTATCTGGAATAGCTTCCGGATCCGTCGCGCTTTATCCCCGCGAGCGCCTCGACCGGGTAATGACGCGTGCGATCGAGGCGACGGATCTGGTAAAGGAGTACGGCGACGTCCGGGCGTTAGACGGCCTGACGCTGTCGGTAGAGGAAGGCGAGTTCTTCGGCCTGCTCGGCCCGAACGGCGCGGGCAAGACCACGTTCATCAACACGCTCGTCGGGCTGGTCAGGAAGACCGGCGGCGACGTGCGCGTCTTCGGCAACGACGTCGAGGACGACTACCGCGAGGTCAGAGACAGCATCGGCCTCGCCCCACAGGAGTTCAACGTCGATCGGTTCTTCCCGATTCGCGAGGTGCTCACCCACAAGGCGGGGTATCACGGGATCGGCGAGGCCGAAGCGAACCAACGGGCCGACGAGGCGCTGAAGCTCGTCGGGATCTACGACAAACGCGACACCCGCTTCGACTGGCTCTCGGGCGGGATGAAGCGTCGTCTCCTGCTCGCGCGTGCGATCGTCACCGACCCCGACCTCCTCATCCTCGACGAGCCGACCGCCGGCGTCGACGTCCAGCTGCGCCACGACCTCTGGCGGGTCATCAACCGGCTGAACGACGAGGGGACGACGATCCTGCTTACGACTCACTACATCGAGGAGGCAGAACGCCTCTGTGATCGGGTCGCGATCGTGGATTCGGGCCGAAAGGTCACGGTCGCGACGCCCGAGGAGCTGACCGAACGGGGCAGCGACACCGTTACGGTGGAACTCCGCGACCCCCCGGCGAGCGCGCCCCGGTTCGACGGGATCGCCGAGGTCGAGGACGCCCGAATCGAGGGCGGGCGGCTGGTCGTCCGGGTCGCGGGCAGCGGCGGGCGGGTCGCCCCGCGTCTGCTCAACGCGCTCGAAGAGCGGGGCCACGAGATCACCGATATCGAGATCTCGCGCACGTCGCTGGAGGAGATCTTCGTCGAACTCACGGAGGGCCAGCGCGGGAGCGAGCAGGGCGACGGGACCGACGCGAGCGCAGTAGCCACCCCGGAGGCGCGCTGATGGCCACGAGCGTCGGACTGAACTCCACGCGGTTTTACGCCCTGCTGAAACGGGAGTTCCAGCGCTACGTCCGCCGGCCGTGGAACACGTTCCTCCCGCCGATGATCACGAACGTGCTGTACTTCTCCGTGTTCGGAGTCATCCTCGGGACGCGAATCGACTCGATCCAGGGGTTTTCCTACATCCTCTTTTTGCTCCCGGGGCTCGTCGTGCTGGGCGCGATCTCGAACGCCTTCGAGAACGCCTCGTTTTCGATCTTCCACGGGCGCTGGAACGAGTACATCCACGAAA
>JAWARX010000333.1:0-3115 GCA_038893155.1 Halalkalicoccus sp. | reverse complement strand
TGAGTGGGGCCACGACTCGATCCACACCTACCTGCGCGAGGTCTGCGAGCTCGCGCTCGATACCGGGATCTTGCCCCACTCGAACCCCGGCGATCAGACGCGCGAGCAGATGGCCGCGGTCGCCGACGTCAACGCGAGCATGGGCGTCATGCTCGAAACCACCGCCGAGGTGCAAGCCCACGGCGGTCCCAGGGGAAAATCACCGGGCCAGCGGCTGGCGACCATCCGCACCGCGGGCGAGCTCGGCGTGCCCTTCACGACCGGGATCCTCGTCGGGATCGGCGAGGGGTGGCGCGACCGCGCGAAGAGCCTGCTCGCGATCCGGACGCTCCACGAGCGCTACGGTCACGTCCAAGAGGTGATCGTTCAGCCCGTCTCGAACAACGAACGCTGGCGCGCGGGCTCGCCCGACGTAGAGACGATGCGCCGAACCGTCGCGATGGCACGGGCGACCCTCCCCGAGGAGGTGTCGGTACAGGTGCCGCCGAACCTCGCGCCGGTAAGAAAACTTCTCGACTGCGGGATCGACGATTTGGGAGGTGTTTCGCCGATCACCGACGACCACGTCAACCCCGACTACGCCTGGCCCGCGCTCCGGGAACTGGAGGACGTCGCGGCCGAGGCGGGAGTCCCCCTCGAAGAGCGCCTGCCGGTGTACGACCGGTACGTCGAGGCGGGCTGGCTCTCGGATCGCGTGTGCCGGGAGATCGATTCGCTCTCGCTTACTTCAGCCACTCGGGCGTGAGATCGGGCATGCGCTTTCTGTAGGTCGTGTAGACGACCGAAACCACCAGCGCCAGCAGCATGACGTTCCTGACGAGCCCGTCGTAGAGTGCGAGAACGGGAAGCGTCGCGACGCCCATCAGCGCGAGATCCTCCGGCGCGCCGTCGTAGCGGATCCACCTTCGCGGAGCGATCCAACGCCCGAGGGCGTGAGCGTAGACCGCCTGCTGAGAGGTCCGGTCCCACGGTCGGAGCTCGTGGCCCGCGCCCGCGGCGTCGGTCACCGCGTGGACGGTCGCCCCGAGTACGAAAAACGCCGTCCCGACGCTCTCGACAGTGGGCGCGAGAACGGCCCACGCGGTCGCGGGCAGCGCGACGAGCCAGCCGACGATCGGGAAGTGCAGCGTTTTCCTGTGAGTGCCGACGAAGAGATCGAGGTCGGGGACCACGCTCCCCAGGAGGGCGGCGACGGCGGCGACGACGGCGAACTCGGGGGCCACGAAGACGGTCACGGAGGCCATCGCAACGCCGATGGCTCCGTGAGTGGTGTTCATCATCGCTGTAGCCTACGGCCCCAGAAGGATAGGCGTTCCGAAGCGTGTTACTCGAACGCACGAGGGGTGTCGTGACCGTGTGCCGGCGATCGCTCGTGCGGGCCAGCGAACTGGCACGGGGCTACAGCAGTCCGTATCAGGGATCGAGCAGACCCGCGACCGCACACAGCAGGTTGCCGAGCAGGTTGCCTTCGCCGGCGATCGCCCGGATGTCGAGCTCGATCGTCTCCGTTTCGACCTGCAACCCGAGGAGGTCGAGGAAGATCGGCTCGATCACGAGTTCCAGGATCGGACACTCGCCCGCGTTCTCGGGACTGAGGACGTCCAGGACGTCTTCGAGCAGCCCGAGCACCAGACCGTCGAACGTTTCGTTGATCTGTTCGGTCGGATTGCCCGAGAGCTGCCCCCTGAGACGGCCGCTTGCGACCAGCTCACCGTCCTCGTTGACGTCGAGATCGGTGAAGACGAGGTCCCCCTCGAACGTGGCGTCGTCGCCGACGTCGAACCGGCTCACGGCGTCGGTCGCCTCGACGATCTCGCCCTCGCGTTCGACGTCGAACGACAGCCGGCGGAAGCCGCCACCCCCTTGACCGCCCTGCTGGGCGGCGGCCGACCCGCTCGCCCCGGCGACGCCGGTCCCAATCAGTCCGGCGGCGGCAAGCGTTTTCAGCACGGTGCGTCGACTCGAATCGGCTCCGTCGCTCTCTCGTACCATTGACAACTCACACGCGCTATGATAGCGCGTACTACACTCCCTCGGGGAAGCCGGCTATAGCTGCTGCAGGCCTGTTCCGGGCGACGAACCGGTTAGATAGAACGAACGTCGTGTCGAACGAATAGAAACCCGCCGACCTGATGGGAATTTCGTCAAACAGGTCTTCGTTCCACGTATTCATTCAACAGAACTATCGGTGACCATCGGCGTGCCGTCCGCGCGCGGCCCCAGCCGCGGTCCGTGCGGGGCGTCGTCGGGATCGATCCGGCGTCTCTCGCGGTAGTCCGTCGAGCGCTCGACCGGGATCCGCCCGATCGAGGCGATCGTCTCGACGAGGTCGCCGACGCTTCGGAACTCGCCGTACTCCCCGCCCGCCCGTTTGGTGATCTCCTCGGAGAGGATCGTCCCCATGAAGTCGTTCGCACCGCAGGAAAGCATCTTCAGGCCTCGCTCGTCGCCGTACTTCACCCAGCTCGACTGGATGTTGGGGACGTTGTCGAGGAACAATCGAGAAACAGCGATCATCAGTTCGTCCTCGTCGGCGCTCGCCCCGCCCGTGACCACCCCGCGCTCGTAAAGCGGCGTGGTCCGGTGGACGAAAGAAAGGGGTACGAACTCGGTAATCGCGCCGGTTCGATCCTGGAGGTCCCGAACTCGACCCAGGTGGATCGCGCGGTGGGCCTCGTTCTCGACGTGGCCGTACATGATCGTCGCCGTGGTGTCGAGCCCGACGTTCGCTGCGGCCTCGATCGCCCGTTCCCATTCGTCCGAGCGGATCTTGCCGGGACAGATCACCTCCCGGACCTCGTCGACGAGGATCTCGGCGGCAGTGCCCGGAACCGAGTCCAGTCCCGCCTCCTTCAGCCGGCCGTAGACCTCCTCGTAGCTCCAGTCGGTTCCCCGGCGGGCGTGGTACGCCTCCTCGGGCGTCATCGAGTGGACGTGGACGCCGCCGACGCTCATCGCCTCGATCTGCTCGACGTAGGTCGCCGGGTCGACGGCGTAGCGCTCAGGCGGCTTGAAGTTCAGTTCGGGCTCCTCGCCCGCGGCGCGCAGGGCCTCCAAGTGTGCGGGGTCGAGCGCGAACGCCGGGTGCAGCCCCGAGACCGAACAGACCTCGGAG
>JAWARX010000332.1:0-3125 GCA_038893155.1 Halalkalicoccus sp. | reverse complement strand
CGGGGTCGTCTTCGACCTGGATCTCCAGGTCACGGAGCTTGTCGAAGACGATCTCCAGGCTCTCGTGGACGTCCGAGGTCGACTTCGCGCCGGTGCAGACGATCTTCCCGGAGCGGAAGATGAGCGCGGCGGATTTCGGGTTCTGGGTGCGGTAGACCAGGCCGGGGAACTGTTCGGGGTCGTAATCCGCACCTTCGAGGTCCATCGCGACGCTCTGAAGGTCGAGTTCCTGTCCGATCCCCGTCGACGCGACGACGTTCTCGATGTTGATGGTCTCCTTCGGGTCCATGTCTGTTTATAAAACGTATTTAACCTTTATAAAGGTTGGTGGGGTGGATCGGCGGGATCGGCAGGCTCTTTTCGCCCAACCTCGACCTGCGGGACGTGTACCTGCTGGAACTGGCCGGCGAGGACGACGCCTTCGCGCGCCGCGAAGCAGAGAGCGCGGCCAGCGCCGTGTCCCCGCTCGCGCCCGGACTGGCGACCGCTCGCGGGATCGACGCCCGGAGGGTCGAGGGACTCGCCTACACCCATCGGGTCAGCGAGCTACTTGGGACCTGCGAGGCGGAGGTCGCGTCGGCCCGCCTGCTTTTGGAACTGGCGGGCATCGACCGCGAGGGGTCGGTTCGGGTGCGTGCCCGCGGCGTCCGGGGGACCGCGATCGACACCCAGCGGGTCGAACGCGAACTCGGATCCGTGCTCGTCGAGCGGGGCTTTTCCGTGGACCTCGACGAACCCGATCACGAACTGCGGGCGGTCTTTTCGGGTGATACCTGCGCGCTGGGCTGGCTCGCCGCGGAGAGTCTGCGGGAGTTCGGCGCGCGGATGCCGACGAAACAGCCCTTCTTCCAGCCCGGCAGCATGGATCCGCTGCTCGCCCGAGCGGTCGTCAACATTGCAGGGGCCGGCCCCGGAACGACGGTGTTCGACCCGATGTGCGGAACGGGCGGTCTGCTGGTCGAGGCCGGGCTGGTCGGCGCGCGGGCGATCGGGGCCGACACTCAAGAAAAGATGGTCCAGGGCGCACGCGAGAACCTCGCCCACTACGACCTCGAGTTCGACCTCTTTCGGGGGGAGGCGACGCGGGTTCCGCTGCGAGACGGAAGCGCCGACGCCGTGGTCTTCGACGCGCCGTACGGTCGCCAGTCGAGGATCGAGGGCGAGCTCGAAGCGCTCGTCGCCGGGGCGCTCTCGGAGGCGCACCGACTGGCTTCTCGGACCGTCGTCGTCGCCGATCGGTCGTGGGCCGAGGCCGCCGAACGCGCGGGCTGGACGATCGAGGAGCGGTTCGAGCGTCGGGTACATCGCTCGCTCGTACGCCACGTGCTGGTGCTCTCAGCCGATTAGTCCTCGGCTTCGCGTGCGACCTCCCGTCGCTCGCGTTCCTCGTCGGTTTCGACCGCGAGGTCGGGAACCTCGGTCGGCGATCCCTCGGCGTCGATGGCGACGAAGGTGAAGGCCGCTTCGGTGGTCGGCTTCGACTCGCCGGTGCGGGCGTCCTCGCGCCACGCGCGGATCCGCACCCGGACGCTAGTTCGTCCCGTCTCGTAGGCGTAGGCCTCGATCCGGGCGGTCTCGCCGATGGGAACGGGCCGCTGGAAGTCGAGTTCGCTCACGCCCGCGGTGACGCAGGACTCGCCGGCAGCGCGCATCGCGCTCATCGCGCCGACCTCGTCCATCCACTTCATCAGGGTGCCGCCGTGGAGCGACTCGTAGTTGTTCGCGTGGTTGGGCTGGACGCGATAGCGGTTCTCGACGTAGGTCTCGCTGAGTGTCGCCACGCCAGCCGTTGGTCGCGGGGCGTAATGAGCGGTCCGTCCTCAGAGCGCGAGCAACGCCACGAGGACGACCAGCGACACGTACCCGGAGATCGCGGCCGCGTACCGGACGAACGTCCGGGGACGAAAGCCGCGGATAGAGAGGACGCCACAGAAGAGAAAGCCGAGCCAGAGGTTCGACAGCCCCGCGCCGTACATGACGGCCACGACCCCGGTGAGGGGGTCGGCCCCGCTCGCGAGAAGCGCCGGGCCGACGATCACCCAGACCGAGGCGGGATCCGGAACGAGGAGACCGAGTCCGAGCGCCGCGAGGAACGCTCCGAGAGCGCCCCCGAGCGCGTCCCCGACGGGTTCGTACAGCCCCGCGGCAGAAAACAGCGCGAAGACGACCGCATAGAGCATGAACAGGATCGCGACGTGATTCGCCCACCGGGTCGCGTCGGTCGTCTTCGAGCGAAACGCCATCGGGCGGCCGTGGACGAACAGGCCGAGGATCATCAGGAAAAAGAGCAGCCACAGGAGCGTCAGCGAACCGCCGCCGGCGGCGTACAGCCCGAGCGAGCCGAACCCGGCGACCACCGCGCCCATCGAGACGAGCCGGGACTGTTCGAGCCGGTCGGCGGCCGTCCACTCCCCGCGCGTCGGCAGCGCGTACCGATCGAACGTCTCGGCGATCGACCCGTCGAGGATCGACTCGTCGCCGAT
This sequence comes from Halalkalicoccus sp., assembly GCA_038893155.1. Classification (GTDB taxonomy): domain Archaea; phylum Halobacteriota; class Halobacteria; order Halobacteriales; family Halalkalicoccaceae; genus Halalkalicoccus. Next base: position 642 of record JAWARX010000332.1, on the reverse strand, counting down.
GGCCGTCCGTTCGGACCGCTCACCGGGTGCGAGCGCGACCAGCAAGAGCGGGAGGGTCACGATCAACGCGGCGCTCGAACCGAGGTTCGCCGGCGCGGTGAGGAACGCTCCCATGCTCAGCGTCGCACCCTCGGCGAAAACGCCGGTCATCTCCGCGAGCTCGGCGTCAGCCATCACCAGCGCGCCTGGGCTGGACGGTCCCTGGTTGGCGAGAACGAGCGAGAGCAGACCCGCGGTGAGCACGAGCGGGTAGTGAACCGCGACGCCCTCGCGCTCGGCGCGCCGACAGAGCCGGCGTCCGATGTAGATCCCGCCGAGCAGGCCGAGCGCCCAGTTGAGCCAGCCGAACGCGAGCGCGATGACGCCGGTCGAGTAGACGATCGCGCGCTGGCTGGTCGGGATCGCCCCGGCGAGCCGGTCGAACAGCGCGCCCACGGGCCTTGATTCGACGACCGTCGCCGAGAGCACCCAGTAGAGGATCAGCGCCATCTGCAGGACGAACAGGTCGTAGAAGCCGGTCGCGAACAGTTCGAGCTGATCGAGCGGCGAGAGCAGAGGGATCGTCACGAAGAGTGCACAGAGCGCGAGCAGGACCGACAGGGAGAGCGATTCGGGGAAAAAGCGTCCGAAGAAGGGAACAAA
>JAWARX010000331.1:0-3134 GCA_038893155.1 Halalkalicoccus sp. | reverse complement strand
CCAGCCGGCCGGCAGGTGGCGGACGATCGCCGGGTCGAGGTTGTTGGCAAAGCCGAGCTTGTAGAACCAGACGACGCCGTAGCGGGGCTCGAAGCCGGCTTCGAGGAGATAGACGGCCGGCTCCACGGCCGGTTCGCCGACCTCGACCTCGGCGGGGCGCGCTTTGCGGTGCTTCACGGCGAGTCGATGGAGGACGTCGAGGCCTACGCCGAATCCGGCGAGTACGACTACGTCTGTTACGGTCACCACCACGAACGCGAACACCGCGAGGTCGGTGACACCCACGTGATCAACCCCGGCGCGCAGTTTCCCACCGTGCCCGAGGAACACCGAACGGTGGCGATCGTCGAGACCGAAACCCGTTCCGTCGCGTTCCACCGCGTCTGAGACCCGGCCGTTCGATACTCAACCCTCGAAGCTATGTGACCGGCCGTCGGGATATGGAACGATGTACGAGTCCATACTCGTTCCGACCGACGGCAGCGAGCAGGCCGGCGAGGCGATCCCGCACGCCTTCGACCTCGCCGAGCAGTACGGCGCGACCGTCCACGCGCTCTGTGTGGTCGACAGGGCCGCGGCCCGGCAGCTGACGCCCACGAAGGCCGAATCCACGATGGAGGCCGTCGAGGAGGAGGCCCGCCGGGTCACACGCGAGATCGAAGAGCGGGCCGAGGAGGCGGGGATCGACTGCGTCGCGGCGATCGAGGAGGGCGCGCCCGACGACGCGATCCTGCGGTACATCGACGACCACGGGATCGACATGGTCGTGATCGGGGGGCGAAAGCGCTCCGCAACCGGCAAGCTCCTGTTCGGCAGCGTCACCCAGTCGGTCGTGCTGCACGCCGACGTGCCGGTGACGGTCGTCGGCTAACCGCCGTCCGAGCCACACGCGTTTTACCGCTCGGCCGGTTAGCGGTGCTCATGACCCATCCGTCGGAGCTGTCGGTGACGCTCGTCGACGGCTACGTCGACGAGCCGGCCCATTTCGGTGTGCCGCCCTACGTTTCGACGTACCCGCGCTACACGGCCGGCGCGCTCGTCGATGCGGGCGTCGCTCCCGAAAACGTCACCTACCACACGATCGACGAGCTGCGCGACGATCGAAGCAAATGGCGGGACGTCGAGGAGGCGGACCTCATGGTCTACATCGGCGGGATGACCGTTCCCGGAAAGTACGTCGGCGGGACGCCGGCCGAACCCGAGGAGGTGAAGAAGCTCGCGTGGGTATCCCGGGGAACCAGCCTGATGGGCGGGCCCGTGACGTTCGGCGTCGGCGAGGAGAACGCCGGCGCACAGGAGACGGAACGGAAGGACCTCGATTACGACTTCGTCGCGAAGGGCGACGTCGAGGCCGCCGCCTACGACCTCGTGGCCTCGGGACTCGACGGGTTCGGAAACCGGATGCGGGATAACGAGGAGATCGACCGCTGGGCCCGAAAGGGCGCGTTCGTGATCGAACAGCACCCGAATCACCCCGAGTACCTCATCTGCGAGATGGAAACCTCACGGGGCTGTGCCTACCGGTGTTCGTTCTGCACCGAGCCGCTGTACGGCGACCCCGCGTTCCGGAGCGCCGAGTCGGTCATCGGGGAGGTCTCGCAGCTGGCCGACCGGGGTGCCCGGCACTTCCGACTGGGCCGGCAGGCCGACATCCTCGCGTTCGGCGGCGATGGCGAGGCACCCAATCCGGACGCGCTGTGCGACCTCTACGGCGGGATCCGCGAGGCGGTGCCCGACCTCGGTACCCTCCACCTCGACAACATGAACCCGGTGACGATCGTCGAGTACCCCGAACTGTCGCGGGAGGGGATCCGGATCATCGCCGAGCACAACACGCCGGGCGACACGGCCGCCTTCGGTCTCGAAAGCGCCGATCCCGTCGTCCAGGAGCAGAACAACCTGCTGGTGAGCGCCGAGGAGTGTCTGGAGGCCGTTCGAGCGGTCAACGAGGAGGGGGGGTGGCGTCCCGACGAACGCCGCCTGCCGAAACTGCTGCCGGGGATCAACCTCGTCCACGGCCTCATGGGCGAGCGCCCCGAGACCTACGAGCACAACAAGCGGTTTCTCGAAGAGGTCTACGACGAGGGGCTGATGATCCGGCGGATCAACATCCGACAGGTGATGGCGTTCGCGGGTACAGAGATGGCAGAAACGGGTGCGGAGATCGCCCGCGAGCACAAACGGCAGTTCAAACCCTACAAGCGCGAGATCCGCGAGGAGATCGACAACCCGATGCTGAAGCGGGTCGCCCCGGCGGGCACCGTATTGGAAGACGTCCATATGGAGTACCGCGAGGAGGGGACGACGTTCGGGCGGCAGTTGGGCACCTACTCGCTTCTGGTCGGCGTGCCGGGCGAACACGAGCTGGGAGCCGCGATGGACGTGGCGGTCGTGGATCACGGCTACCGCTCGGTGACGGCGGTTCCGTACCCGCTCGACGTCAACAGCGCGACGATGAGCGAGCTGACGGCGGTGCCGGGGATCGGGAAATCGACGGCGGGCGACATCGTCGTCGGGCGGCCCTACGACTCGCCACGGGAGGCCGGTGAGGAGGCTGGTGTGGACCTCTCGCGGTTCGCCTAAGAGTTGAAATGAAATCGATTACAGGTGAAACAATAGTGCTACGGACGCGAGTGAACCTCGTTCGCTCGCGGGAGCCGCGATCCAGATCAGTGCGCCAAGCGGTGTGATCCGAGGGACGCGTTACGTCTCTCGCCATCACGAAAGAGTGCAAGAGCGCTCTTTCGAACGACGCAGATCGCACCCGGGACCGAAAATGGTTGGTCTATACCGACTCCTCGATGACCTCGCCGACCGCGAAGTTCGATTTGACCTGGCTGACCTCGACTTTCACCTGTTCGCCGATCTCCGCGCCGGGGACGATGATGACGTAGCCCCGCTCGACGCGGGCGATGCCGTCGCCCTGCTTGCCGATGTCTTCGATCTCGACGTAGCGGATCTCGCCCTCCTCGACGGGTGGCTGGGGCTCGGTCGAGGGGCGGCGCTTCGTCTGGGTGTTCGCGCCGTTCGATTCGCCCGGTTCGCGCGAGATGAGCGCGACGCGGTAGGTCTCGCCGGGGTCGAGCGATCCCGTCTCGATCTCGCTTTCGGGGATCTCGACGGTGTAGGTGCCG
>JAWARX010000330.1:0-3144 GCA_038893155.1 Halalkalicoccus sp. | reverse complement strand
ACGAAGCAGCAGCTGTCGTCCCGTCTCGATCAACTCCGCTTCGATCCGTGCGCGCTCTGCGTCGTCGAAGCCCCGCATGCCTCCCGTTCGGACTGTGACTACGTAACTAATTCGTTCGCTGTTCATGACTCTATGACCAAAATAGCTATAGAGTCATAAACTGTAGAAGACGTATGGCCGCCATCGAACTCGACGGGCTCACCAAGCGTTACGGCTCCGTAGTCGGCGCCGACTCCCTTTCCCTTTCGGTCGCCGAGGGCGAGATCTTCGGCTTTTTGGGCCCGAACGGCGCGGGCAAGACGACGACCATTCGCGTCCTGTTGGGCCTGCTCTCCCCGACCGCCGGCACCGCGCGGGTGCTCGGCGCGGACGTCCACGACGAGGCAGCGCTGATCGACGCCAAACGCCGGATCGGCTACCTGCCGGCGGATCTGGGGTTCGACGAGGGGATGACCGGACGGCGGGTGCTCGACTATCACGCCTCGATCAAGGGCGACAGTCGCCGCGAGGAGCTCCTGGAGCTGTTCACCCCGCCGGTCGACCGCGCGATCCGCGAGTACTCGACGGGCAACGAGCGGATGCTCGGGATCGTCCAGGCGTTCATGCACGACCCGGATCTCGTGATCATGGACGAGCCCACCTCGGGGCTCGATCCCCTGAAACAGGAGGCGTTTCACTCGTTTCTCGAGACCGAACGCGAGCGAGGCACGACCGTCTTCTTCTCCTCGCACGTCCTGAGCGAGGGCCGGCGGATCTGCGATCGGGTGGCGATCCTCCGGGAGGGGCGACTGGTCGCGCTCGAGGACGTCGAAACGCTGCTGGATCGGGGCGGCAAGCGCGTCCGGGTGCGGTTGGCTGAGGGTATCGAAGTATTCCTCACCGACGAGATGCTCGATCCGCAGGTCGGGGACGGCGTCGTGACGTTCACGTACGTGGGGGAGTACAACGCGCTGCTCTCTCGTCTCGCGGACCACGACGTGCTCGACGTCGAGATCCGGGAACCCCCGCTGGAGGACGTGTTCATGCATTATTACGGCGAGAGTGCCGCCGAACGCGCGAACGACGAGACGGCGAGAGCCGGAAAAGAGGGACGCGTCGATGTTTGAGATCGCCCGCTACGAGGTCCGAAAGCGGCTCAAAGGCACCGCCGCGCTCACGGTCGGGATCGCGCTCCTCGCTGCGGTGTTCGTCGCCTTCTTCCCTTCGATCGCCGGCTCGGACGTCGACATCGACGCCATGCTCGATGCGTACCCGCCCGCGCTCCAGGAGGCGTTCGGGATCGCCACCCTCAGCACGGTCGAGGGGTTTCTCGCCGTCGAGATCTACCAGTTCGTCTGGCTGCTGCTGCTGGGGCTGTACTTCGCGTACAGCGCCGCCGGGCTGATCGCGAGCGACGTCGAGCGCGACCGGATGGACCTGATCCTCTCGTTGCCCGTCTCCCGATCGCGCGTGCTCGGCGAGAAGTTTTTATCCATAGCGGTCCCGATCCTCGCGCTCAACGCCGTCGTCGCGGGGGTCGTTTACGCGAGCGTGCTGGCCATCGGCGAGTCGATCGATCCCGTCGATCTCGCGATGGTCCACCTGCTTTCGATCCCGTACCTTCTGACCTGCGGCGCGATCGGAATCGTCCTATCGACGCTGTTCGACCGGGCCGACACGGCAAAGCGCCTCGCCATCGCGCTCGTGTTCGTCCTCTTTCTGGTCGAATCGATCGCCGCGAGCACCGACGACCTCGAGGTCGTCGGCTACGTCAGTCCCACCTACTACTACGACCCGACGGCGATTCTCGTCGAGGGCACGTACGACGCCGCCGGGGGGATCCTGTTGCTCGCGGCCACCGCCGTCCTGGTCTTCCTCGCCCGCGTCCGCTTTTCGAGGGACGACATCGGCGCGTAGCGGGATCAATCGTTATGAGGGTGCGCGAAACAGCGACCGTATGGATCCCGACCTCTCGAAGCTCGACAGATCCCTCGACGCCGACGGCTACCTGATCGACGCCGATTCCTCGGATTCCGACCAACGCTACCTCTCGGGGTTCGACGCCCACGACCCGTTTTTCACCCTCTACGACGGCGAGACGCACCTGCTCGTCTCCGGACTGGAGTACGGTCGCGCGAGAAAGGAAAGCCGGGCCGACTCCGTTTCGCGCTACGCCGACTACGACTACCAGTACGGCTCGCCGGAGGAGCGCCAGCGCATGCTCGCGGAGTTCCTCGCGGATTTCGAGGTTTCTTCCCTCGCGGTTCCCGCGCGCTTCCCGCTCGCGACCGCCGACGGCCTCCGCGATCGCGGCATCGCGGTCGAGGCCGAAACCGACGACGTGATCACGGAGATCCGCGCGGTGAAGACGGACGACGAGATCGACCACATCCGCGAGGCCCAGCGCGCAAACGAGGCGGCGATGGAACGGGCAGAAACCCTCCTGCGGGAGGCAGCAGTCGAAAACGGCCTGCTCGTCCACGAGGGACGAGAGCTGACCAGCGAGCGCCTCAGGAGGGAGATCGAGATCGTGCTCCTGGAGCGCGACCACGCCCTGGACGAGACGATCGTCGCCTGTGGGGCTCACGCCGCCGATCCCCACGACCGAGGCAGCGGGCCGCTGCGGGCCGGCGAGACGATCGTGATCGACGTCTTCCCCAAGAGCAAGGAGACGAACTACCACGCCGACATGACCCGCACGTTCGTCGTGGGCGAGCCCTCGGCGCGCGCCCGCGAATGGTACGACCGCACGGCGGAGGCCAAAGAAGCCGCGCTCTCGGCGATCGAACCCGGCGCGACGGGCGAGGACGTTCACGACGCGGTTTGTGAGGTCTACGAGGAGGCGGGCCTGCCGACTCTTCGCTCGGACCCCGCGACCGAGACGGGATTCATCCATTCGACGGGCCACGGGATCGGTCTCGACGTTCACGAACTCCCGCGCCTCGCGCCGGGCGGCGCGGAGCTGGAGCCGGGTCACGTCGTGACCGTCGAACCGGGGCTGTACGACCCCGCAGTCGGCGGGATCCGGATCGAGGATCTGGTGGTCGTCACCGAGAGCGGCTCCGAGAACCTCACCGAGTACCCCGAGGAGTTCGTCGTCTGAGCGCCGACTGCTTTCGTCGATCGTCGTGCCTATCTTTATTATCCGTCGAAGAGAGGGTCGAA
>JAWARX010000329.1:0-3431 GCA_038893155.1 Halalkalicoccus sp. | reverse complement strand
GTCTACCTCGCGGGCGAGTACACCGAGTGGTCCTCGATACAGGGGGCGCTCGAAAGCGGGCGGACCGCGGCCGACGCGGTCCTCGCGGATCTCGACTAGTCCGTTCCGTCGGCGAGATCCGCCGCGAGTTCGTAGAGGAGCCGCTGGAGCTCGTCGCGCCGGACGTCCGCGCCGAGCCAATCGGTCACGAACGCGCTCCACCCGCCGAACGTGAACGCGGAACGCGCGATCACCCGCGTTCCCTCTTCTGTCCCCTCGACTACGATCCGGCTGTGCATCTCCTCGAACGGGCCCTCGGTTCCCCGCTGGCTGTAGACGTAGCCGTCCTCGCGCGGGCCGAACTCGAGGACGGTCTCGATCTCCCCGGCGGACGCCGAGACGACCGTCCGATCCGCTTCCCGTTCGACCGACTCGACGGTGTAGGTCCCCGCGTACCCGACGATCGACGCGGGCGTCAGCGCGCGTTCGACCGCTTCCGGCGGCGCGTCGAGCGTAACGGTCACCTCGACTTCCCTCATCGCTCCGCGTACCATCCGCGAGCGTATAACTGGCCCGCGTGCACACCGGGCGGTGGCGAGGTCGGCAGTGACCGGCGCGAACGGAACGCCCCACGAGCGGGACGAAACGCAACGATCGGGTCCCGTGCATCGTCGGTTCGGGTCCTACAGGAGCGAGCGAAACTCGGCCAGCGGCGGGAATTCGAGGGTCTCGTCGCATTCCTCGTCCCGGACGATCGGGCGGTACTCGCCGGCGGCCCCGAGCAGCGGCGAGCGAAGCGCGCGCGTTCGGGCGAGATCGACCCCGCCGGCGAGCCGGGTGAACGCTGGCAACACGAGCACCTCCCCGCCGTCCGCGGCCGGCCCCCGCAGGTAGCAGGGTCGCTTTCTGCCCTCGATCGTGATCGCCGGGTGGACGTGCCCGATCACGTAGCTCGCCGCCCGCCCGGCGCGCTCGTGGCCGTGACAGACCATCGTCCCATCCAGATCGTAGGCGTCGAGCGCCCCCTCGAAGACTGAATCGAGCCGCGTGTCGTGGTTGCCCCGCGTGACGACCAGCGCAGCGCCCGACGCCTCGATCCGCGCCTCGAACGCTCGGAGGCTCCGCTCGACGCCGTACGGGAGCCGATCGAAGCTATGGAGCAGGTCGCCCGCGACGACGACCAACTGGGGGTCGAACCGCGAGAGAAGCGCCCCGAGACGGTCGAGGAGGTCCGCGCGCTCGCCGAGCGGGAGTTCGACGTTCGAGGCCCGGTCGCGCCCGAGGTGGACGTCCGCGAGCACGAGCGCCCCGCTGGAAGGGACGTACACCGCACGGTCCCGAAAGATCACGTCCTCGAACACGCCCGAGGGTTCGACGGACCGCCTATGAGCGTGTCGGTTGCGGCGGTGGGGACTCGGAGTCGGTCGCCTCGCGGCGGGCGTGCGTCCGGGCGGTGGCGTAGGCTTCGCGAACCCGCTCGAAGGACTCGCGGTCCCCGCCGTGGTCCGGGTGGACGAGCTTTACCCGACGCCGGTAGGCGCTCCGAATCTCGGCCTCTTCGGCGTCGGTCGGCAGGCCCAGTTCGGCGAAGGCGGCCATCGTCTCGCCGTCCGCGTTCGACCCCGCGAGCAGATCCGGCGTCTCGAAGGGGAGCCGTCGCCCGAGGTGGATCCCCGGCATCTCGTGTTCGACGAGGACGGCGTGGGTCGGAGTCGCTTCGATCCGAAAGAAGGCCCGGGCGTCGAACGTGATCGCCACGTCCCGGTCGGGGAGGTAGAACTCGACGGGACCGCCCGCGATCTCGACGTTCTCTTCGAAGGACTCGCCGATCGCTCCGAGATAGTGGCGGATCTCCGCACGCTTTCGGTTCTCGCCGCCGTCGGTCACCTCGCGTCGTTCGTCGGGGAACAAGCGTGCACCGAGTGCGAACACCCCGGCGATTAGGAGCCCGACGGCGATTCCGATGAGGATCCCGATGACGAGCCACCAGGGGAGAAACCAGACGAGATCGGACTGCACGGGAGCGTGTAGGGGGGCGCGGACAAAGAAGCTTCGTGATGCGGATCCAGGGAGCTCAGCCGATGTACCTGAGGTCGTCCTCGGTCCGGACGTTCTGCTCTTCGATCTCCTGCATGCGCGCGACGACGTCTTCCATCTCGTCGGCGCGCTCTTCGAGCTCGGTCAGGTCGATCTCGAAGTCGAGGTGCGCCTGCAGAACCCCGAGTACCGCCTGTGCGCTCTTGGGATCGACCAGATAGCCGCTGGTCTCGCCCATCAGGCAGGCCGCATCCAGCCCGCGGCGCTCGCCCAGCCCCACGAGCAGTCCGCTGATCCCGACGATCCCGCCCTCGGGTTCGTTCTCGCGAAACTCCACGCCCGAGGATTCGAGCGCGTCGATCAGCGATTCTTCGGAGACGGCCCCGAGGACGGCGTGGTCCTCGACGAGCTCGCCCGTCGGGACGCCCCCGAGCGCGAGGATCTCGCTCACTTCGAACTCCGCGGCGACGTCGAGGACGGCCTCGGCGATTCGGTAGTGGCCGACGCCGCTGCCGGCCTGCTGATCGCCGGTGACGACGATTGCGTCCCGGTCGCCGAGCCGGACGTGGTGACACTCGACGCAGACGAGGTCCGCGACCCCCGACTCGGAGACGGTGACCTGCGGCGGGAGGTGTTCGGAGTAGATCCGACGGACGAGTTCTCCCTCGCCCTCCTCGATCAGGTGTTCGGCGACGAGCGTCCCGACGTGCCCGACGCCGGGCAGCCCCTCGATCATCACCGGCTCGGTGAGCTCGGGTTCGGCAAGCGTCTCGACTACGTCGTCCATACCCTCACTCGCGGTTCCGGCGCTTAAGTGCGCGTCGGTATTTCCCATACGGATCCTCGGGCGAAAACGGCGCGGGCGCGCTGTTTACGGCGTCGGCTCCACAGTCGGGACAGCTCGAAGCAAGGGTGTACACCGGGCGATCGTGGCGTTCGCGCCACGCCGAACAGACCCGGATGTCCGATTTCATCGCCGTGGTTACTCGTCGTCGGTGCGCCGTTCGCGGTGGAACTCGCCGCTGCCGCCAAGCTCGGCGATCGCGGCGCTGGCGCGCTCGGCGCTCTTTTCCAGTTCCGCCTCGGCGGTCTTGTAGTTCGGAGCCTGGACCCGAATCCGGTACTCGGGCGCGCCGACGTAGGTGACCTCGAGGTCGATCTCGTTGCCCATCTCGCCGTTGCCTTCGGCGGCCTGCAGGGCCTCCTTGACCGCGTCGACGCCGCCCTCCGCCGAGCAGACCAGATCGACGTAGCCCGTGACGGTGACGTAGGGCACTGAAACGTTCTCGCGGGCGGTCTCGACGATCGCTTCCCGCTGATCGTCGTCGAGATCGGTCTCGGAAAGCGCCGCGTGGCCGTGGATCGCGGCCCCCTCGAAGCCCTCGTAGAGTCCGCCGTGAACGTCGATAAGTTCG
>JAWARX010000328.1:0-3187 GCA_038893155.1 Halalkalicoccus sp. | reverse complement strand
GTAGTCAGCACGATCACGTGGGGCAGCGGGCTGGCGAGCGCCCCGGTCGGGCCCGCGGGGTCGGCTGGGACGACGGGGGAGGATCCACCGTCGACGTAGGCGACCGAGACGAAAAACAGGAAGATCGCGGTCTGAAAGAGGTTCACCCCGATCACCTTCTTGACGAGGTTCTGACTCGCGATCACCATGTACAGCCCGACCGACAGCAGGAGGATGAACGCGACGTACGCATAGCGGGTGGCGAGCAGTTCGAGCATCTACTCGTCACCTCCCGTATCGCCGCCGAATCGCGGTTTGTCGCTCGTTTCGGTACCGACGCGCGGGCGTTCCGGACGGGCGACCGATTCGGCGGTGAAGCCCGCCGCCGTGACGAAAAACAGCCCGATCACGGTGCCCGAAACGATCGCCGCGACGCCGAGGATTTCGATGCCCTCCATGCCGTAGCGCACGGGATCGGGGATCGGCAGCAGGCGGTACTCGAGAAAGGCCCCGCCCAGAAGCATCGTGACGATCCCGATGCCAGCGAAGGCGACGACGCCGCCGGCGATCAGCCCCACGACGGTCGTGTTCGAGAGCCACTCGCGGGTCGGCTCGATCCCGAAGGCAAAGGCGAGCATCAGGACGACGACCCCGATGATCGCCCCACCCTGAAAGCCCCCGCCGGGGGTGTCCGCGCCGTGGAAGGTGACGAACAGCCCGTAGGTCAGCACGAACGGCGTGACGATCTTGACAGTCGACATGATCACCTGACTCTCCGTGTAGGAGTCGTCGGTTCCGACCGATCGATCGCTCACGACGACCACCCCTCGTGGTCGCCGCGAGTAGCGAGCCGCCTCGCTGCGAGCGAACTCATGCGAACACCTCCCGGTGGAGCACCAGCAACACGGCGACGGCGGCGCCGAAGACGACGACCGCCTCGCCGAAGGTGTCGAACCCGCGGTACGCGGCGAGCACCGCCGCGACGGCGTTCTGGACGCCGGTGTCCCGGTAGGTGTTCTCGATGTAGTACTGGGTCACGTCGGGGTTGGCCCACGCGATGGCGTCGGGATCGCCGACGGCGGGGATCTCGGGGAGCACCGCCGCCCCGAGGACGACCGCGAACGCACCCACCGCGATCGCGGCGGGGACGTTCACCGACTCGAAGAGCTCTTCGGTCGGCGGGCGAACCGTCTTCGCGATGGTGAGCAACAGGAGGACCGGCGTGGCGCCCGCGCTGATGGCGGCCTCGGTCATCGCCACGTCCGGCGCGAGCAGGAACGTATAGAGGATCGCCATCCCCAGACTGTAGGCGCCGAAGACGATGATCGCAGAGAGCACGTCCCGGAACAGCGCCGTGGCGAGCGCCGTGAGCACGACGAAGACGACGAGCGTCCCCTCGACGGGCGTGATCATGATTCTTCCTCCGTCCAGGGTTCGATCCCGGACTCGTAGGCCGCCCGCGCGACGGCGTGAGCGGCGGTTGGATTGGTGACGAAGATGAAAAACAGCAGGATGATCGTCATGATCGAGGCGGCCTGCCAGCCGAGCGCGAGTGCAACGGCCGCGAGCGCCAGTCCGGCCCCGAGGGTGTCGGCCTGCGAGGCGGTGTGTGCGCGCGCGTAGACGTCCGGCAGGCGGATGACGCCCGTCGCGGAGACGAACGTAAAGAAGACGCCGCCCGCAAGCAGGACGACGATCGCGCCCACTCGAAGGATTTCGATCATATGATCCCACCTCGCTCGACGGTGAACTTCGAGATGGCGATCGTCATCAGGAAGTTGAGCAGTGCGTACACGAGTGCGATGTCGAGGAACCACGGCTCGTCGAGCCCGGCAGCGAGCAGTGCGAGTATCACGACCGTGTTCGTACCCAGGACGTTGACCGCGAGCACGCGATCCTGCATCGTCGGGCCCTTGATCGCCCGATACAGCATCGCGATCGCGAGGACCACGAAGATCGCCGCGGCACCGATGAAGACGTCGTTGACGAAGCTCACGACTCTTCACCCTGCAGGATCTCCGCGTCGCCGCGTTCTTTCGGGCTCGGGATGCGCGCGCCGGCCCGACCGTAGAAGACGAAGCGGACGGCCCGTTCGAGACTTCCCTCGAACAGCCCCTCGCGGGTGTCCGGGATCAGCGCGTGGACGATCAGGTCCTGATCGTCCGCACGGACCGTCAGGGTGCCCGGCGTGAGCGTGATGCTGTTTGCAAGCGCCGTCAGCGGTAGTCCGCCCGGAATCGTCATCCGGACGCGGGTCAGCCGTGGCTCGATCGGCAGCGACGGCCGGAGGATGACCGCCGCGATCTGGACGTTCGACTTGACGATCTCGAAGAGCAGATACGGCGCGTAGAGGAGGAAAAACCGGAGCGTCCGGACCGGCGACCGTTTCAGCGACGGCGCTCGCGGGAACGTCACGTGCGAGAGAGTGAGCGCGACGAGCAGCCCGGTGATCGCCCCGGTCAGCTGGTCGAACCAGTAGGTCGGATCGCCGAGCACGAGATAGAAGCCAAAGGAGATCAGAAACAGGGTGAGAAACCGGCTCGCGCCGCCGGCGGTGACGAACTGGCTGCGGCGCGTCTTTCGCTCGACCGGCGCTTCCTCGTAGGCGATGCCCCGCTCTCTGAGCCGGTGTTCGAGCGGGCGCAACATCGGCGCGGTCGCCCCCGGCTGGTACTCCGGGTCGAGCAACACGCGGTCGATCCCGTTCTCGCCTGCGTACTCCGCGAAGGCGTCGGCGTAGTCGCGCGGGCTGAACAGGTACCGATCGGCCCCGATGACGTCGGTTTCGACGGCGACCGCGCCGTCACCGTCCTCGTCTACCCACGCCCGGATCCGCTCTAAGAGCTCGTTCGCGTCCTCGATCGCGCCCCGGCCGGTCGGCGTCTGGTCGTCGTCGACGACCGCCACGACGAAGTGCAGTTCCGTCTCTCCGTCCGTCTCGTGGGCGGATTCGACGGCGTAGCCGACCGTCCGTCGGAGCGTGACCGACGGCTCGACCGGCACGAGCACGCGCTCAGCCGCCACAACCGACCCCTCCGTACGGTGTCTCGTTCCTACTCATGGCTGGGGCTCATTACTACTCGAATCAAGCGCGACTCGTAGGAAAACGATTTCGTTATTCCTCGTTCGATCCGGCAAGGAGTTCCGCGAGCCGCCCCGCCAGCGCCGCCCCGATCTCGGCTTTCGTTCCCCGTCGTTCTTCGACCCC
>JAWARX010000327.1:0-3192 GCA_038893155.1 Halalkalicoccus sp. | reverse complement strand
CTCCTCGAACGTCGGGTCCTCGGCGATCACGAGCTCCTCGGTGAGTTCGAACTCCTCGTTTTCGAGGTCCGCGTCGATCCGCTTGATCGCCCCTTCCTCGATCACGTCCACCTGAATCGCCGAGTCGTCGGGCATAAAGCCCGCGAAGTGGGTCGATACGCCAGTATCGATCGCCGAGACGAGTTCACGGTCCTCGGCTCGGAAGATCAGCGACTGGCCCGCTGCGACACAGGCGACAGCCGCGTACTCGTAGTCGGAACTGAAATGGACCATGTGAGGAACGACCGCGTCCGCTTCGTCCTCACCATCGTGGTCTTCTTCCTCATCGTCATGGGCGTGGTCACCGCCGGGCGTGACGTCGTCAAGTTCGTGAAAATCGATCCGGTCGATCTCCTCGAACGAACCATCACCGTCGGGAACGTAGATATGCCCCGTATCCAGTCCCTGATCGAACGCCCACACCTCGTAGGTGGCGTCCCGGTCGTCGGAACCCTCGTTTCCAGCCACTATACCACCGTATACGCCTGTACCACCGACGAGTGCGATACCACCGGCAGCACCCGTCCGAATGAACTCCCGTCGGGTTGAGCCTTGTGCCATATTGTACCACCTAAACAAGTTTAATCCTTTATATATAAACATTGGTATGAGATGCCTACCCAGTATTCAACGACTGAAATCGATGGCCCGATACCGATACGTGGACCGGCCGAAGGTGTCACTCTCGGTGAATCGCTGGATAGCAGGGACGGCTGGTCTCGTCGCGGTCGATAGCCACGGTCAGGCTGCTGTTATGGGTGGCGGTCGTGATACCGACTGCTGGCAAGCTAACTATCTATCAGTCAAATTATAAATCGATCATCCGGCAGAGCAGTTGTTCGGGCCGAGTTCGAGCGAAAACGCCTCCTCGTCGCTCGCCTCGCGGCGACCACGGTTCAGCTTGATGATCTCCTCGTAGTTTGCGGGTCGGGGCGGCATGTCTTCGAGGATTGCCTCGACGAACGCCTCGCGCGAGGCGTCGAGAAGCGCCACGGACGTTTCGAGTTCTCCGATCGGTGCGGTGTAGGTGCCATCGGCACCGGGCAGTGCGCGCTCGCCGAAATGAGCCGGGGCGATGACTGTCTCGTCCGGTAACGCACGGATCCGGTCGTTGAGCGTGTTCCAGAGCGTTTCTGCGGCCGTATCAACGTCCTCAGCGCCGCCCTGAAGATCGGGACGAGCGACGCTCTCGGTAAACAGCGTGTCGCCGGAGAATAGGACGCCCTCCACACGGTAGGCGGTCATTCCAGTGGTGTGTCCCGGCGTGTGGACCACCTCGATGGTACTCTCCCCGAGCGGGAGGCGTTCCCCGTTCGTGACGGCTCGATCGACCTCGAAGTCGACGCCCCGAGAGACGACTGGTTCGGACAGAACGATCTCAGCGCCCGTTTCGGCCGCGAGGCCGCGGACACCGCTTACGTGATCGGCATGGATGTGGGTGTCGATCGCATAGCGGATCTCGGCGTCCATCGCGTCTGCATCCCGGACGTATCGATCGACGAACGCCGCCAGCGGGTCGATCACCCCCGCCTCGCCGTCCGAGACGACGAGATAGGCGAGACAGCCGCTCGAAGGGCGCTGGTACTGGAGAACGGTCGTCTCGGTGTCGATGTCGAGCGTTTCGTGTTCGTAGAGGTTCGCCCACCCGTTCATCCCGTCGGACAGGTTTCTGGCCTCGATCCCCTCCGCCGAAAGGAGGGCGGTGATATACCGACTCGAGTTCCCACGCGGACAGACGACGACGACGCGGTCGCTGGCCGACAGCCGCTCGATGAGATCCCCGTCGATCCCGTCGAGCAGCTCGTAGTACGGGACGTTGATCGTCTGGCTCGCCTCGACATCGATGCGCCATTCTTCGAAATCCTGCTCGACGCGGACATCGAGAACCGTTACACGACCCGTCTCTACCGTTTTCTCGATCTCTTCGGGCGGAATCGATTCGACCTCGACGCCCGGATCGGGAAGTCCGATCTCGCTCATCATCGACACGGTTTCGGAGGAGTCGTATTAAAGATTTGCTTGGTATTCTGAATATCGCACAATACAGTCCCGCGCGAACGCGGCGCTAATAGACAGGACGACAACGCTCTCAGGAATAAGAAGTCGGCGTATGCCAACCGTACTACTATTCCTGTTGCTGTGGAATCGGCGTTAAACCGAAGCAAACGACGAGTCAATCAAAAATGATCTATGGAACGATTGTGGGAGCGCTTGCTGGTGTGTTCCTGTTCGCGCTCGGAGTGGGGCTGAGTCGCGTCGTTTCGCGGAATCGATCGGTCGGGACGGCCGCCACGGACGGCGGGGTCGCAACCGGCTACGGCGTCGTTCACACGAAGCCCACTGGCTTACTCCGCTGGCTGACGACCGTCGACCACAAGGACATCGGGCTGCTGTATCTCGTCTTCGCCACAACGATGTTCTTCTGGGGCGGGACCGACGCCCTCATGGCCCGCACCGAACTGATGACCCCCGAAGCGAACGTCTTCGGGGTCCAGACGTACAACGAGCTGTTCACCACCCACGGCGTGACGATGATCTTCCTGTTCGTCACGCCGATGTGGTTCGGCTTTGCGAACTACCTCATCCCGCTGTTGATCGGCGCCGACGATATGGCGTTTCCCCGGCTCAACGCCATCGGGTTCTGGCTGCTGCCGCCCGCGGCGGTTCTGGTCAGGTTCGGGATCATCAGCAATACGGCGGCGCTGCTCCTCGCTCCACTCAGCCCGGGGCTTTCCACCCTCCTGTCCGGGTTCGAGCCGATCAACGCCGCGTGGACGTTCTACCCGCCACTCTCCGCGGAGGACGCGAACCCACAGATGGATCTCGCGCTGCTCGGCTTGCATCTCTCCGGGATCTCGACGACGATCGGCGCGATCAACGTCATCGCAACGATCTTCGTCGAACGCGCTCCGGATGTCGGTTGGGAGCGCCTCGACATCTTCTCGTGGACGCAGCTCACCGCTGCGGGGATCATTCTCTTCGCGTTCCCGCTGCTGGGTGCGGTCTTTATCATGCTCCTGTTGGATCGAAACCTCGGAACGGCGTTTTTCGCAGTCGCTCTTGTGAAGTACATTGTTGGGGAGTCAAAGAACTGCCTGAACGATTTCTTTGAGTGCTTCTCGACCCGGTTTGCGGAGGATTTGCTGTCGGAGC
>JAWARX010000326.1:0-3204 GCA_038893155.1 Halalkalicoccus sp. | reverse complement strand
TCTTGTATGTGAGCGGGTTCTCCCAGCTGAAGGAGGCGACAAAGCGGATCGAGGCGTTTCTCGACTGATCCGTGCGGTCACTATCGCCCCGCGACGTGCCGTTGCCGCGATTTCGAAACCCTCGGTGAGTTACTGTCGACCGAGGCAGTACTCGACATCGCCGGCGCGATTCTCAAGGAAGAGGGCAAGAACGTTCCTTCGCGCCGGAAACGACGGATCGATGAACTGGAAGCGGAAGGAATCGTTGAGCCGGCGCTGGCCGAGCGGCTGCGCGACTCGGTCGGCTTCCGGGACGTGCTGTCACACACCTACGGCTCCATCGTTAACGACGAACTCGTGTACGACGCGCGATGCAGAACGGTCTGGACCGGTACGTGGAGTTTCTCGTTGCCGTCGACCGGTATCTCTCGACGGTTATCGAGGAGTAGCTCCGGTATCACACGACGTTCCGTTCCGTCGTACTCGCATCATCGAACCGCTCGCTTCCTAACGAACTGACGTCCACGAGCGACGCCTCGCCCTCGCAGATCAGCTCCGCCACTAGCTTCCCGGTTGCCGGCGCGTGCATGAACCCGTGGCCCGAGAAGCCGACGGCGCTGATCAGTCCCGGGATCGTCTCCTCGATGATTGGGTGGTTGTCCGGCGTCACGGCGTACAGCCCGGCCCACCCGCGTTTGATCCGCGTCTCGGGCCCGAAGTAGCGGGCTATCTCCCCCGCACGCTCGGCCGCCTCGGCGGCCCATTCGGTTTCGATACCCTTTCGGTAGCGATCGGGATCGGCGTCTGGATCCGGTCCGAACTGCCCGCCGACCAGCGCCGCACCGTCGCGCTCGGGCCGGAAGTACGATCCCGTATCGAGGTCGATCGTCAGCGGATCGGTCTCCGGGACGGGCGTCTCGGGATCGACGACGACCATCCGGCGGCGTTTCGGCGCGACCGGCAGGTCGACGCCGGCCAGCTCTCCCACCCGCCGCGCCCACGGCCCGGCGGCGTTCACCACGTAGTCGGCGCCGATTCTCTCATTACTCGTCTCGATCCCGACCACCCGCCCGTCCTTCCGGCGGATCCTCGTTACCTCGGTGTTCGTCCGGATCTCGACGCCGGCCTCGCGGGCCGCCCGCGCGTAGCCCTGGACCGCGAGGTTCGGGTCCGCGAAGCCGTCGGCCGGCGAGTACGTCGCGCCGACGAACGCCTCCGATCGCAGCCCGCCACAGACCTCGCTCGCCGCCGCGGGATCGAGGAACTCGCTCGGAACTCCGTGGGCGTTCTGCATGGCGACGTTCTCGCGCAGCCGGTCTGCGGTCTCCGCTTCGCGCGCGAGAAACAGATAGCCGACGCGGCGGTGGGCGATGTCGACGCCGAACCGTTCCTCGAACGTATCCCACACCGCGAAGCTCGCCCGCGAGAGGGCGACGTTCACCGGGGTGGAGAACTGCCCGCGGATCCCGCCGGCCGACCGACCCGTACTGCCCCCGCCGAGCGATCCCTTCTCGAAGACGGTGACGCGAACGCCCCGCTCGGCGAGTTCGACGGCGCTCGCGAGGCCGATTATCCCGTCTCCGATCACGATGACGTGCATACGGGTCCGTGCACGCGAGCCGTGATATACGCTGTCGTGCTCGAAATCGTCGACCCGACGCAACGACGGCTCGGTCAAACGTGATCGGTCTTCGTCCCGGTAGATCGCCGTAGGGCCGTCCGCTCTGCGTCGGTGCGTTCGCTCGACCGGATCTCGTGGCCAGTACGACAATGATGAACGATAGCCATCCGCGAGACGTCCTCCCGGTCGAGTCCGCCCTCCGTGCTCGCCGCCCAGTCACAGACGGTACAGTGCAGGGTGATACAGCCCGTTCGAAAGCGGATCATCTGAATGGTGTGTCTGGGATACCAGGGTGGATGAAAACGGCACCGGTAGCGTATTTCCGGTGGGGGGCCGTGGATCGACCATGGTCCGGATCCTCTCGGACGCCGACGTCGCCGTGCTGCTTGATCTCGACGATCTCCTCTCGGTGATCGAGACGGCGTTTCTCGCACAGGGCCGCGGAAGGGTCGAACGCCCCGAACGCCCGCACTTCCCGGTCGGCGTCGGGCTGGACTCCGACGAACCGCTCGGGACCGGCCTGACGATGCCCGCGTACGTCCACGGCGAGGCGTGCTACGCGACGAAACTGGCGAGTGTTCATCCCGGAAACAGCAGTAGAGGAATGCCCACCGTCCACGCCCAGATCGCCGTCACGGACGCCCGGACGGGACTCCCGAAAGCGTACATGGACGGCACGCGCGTGACCGGCGCACGGACGGGCTGTATCGGCGGGCTCGCTGCCCGGGACCTGGCGGCGGATCCGCTCACCGTGGGCGTCATCGGCGCGGGCACGCAGGCCCGCTGGGGGGTTCGTGCGATCGCCGCCGGGAGTGCCGTTCGGGAGGTTCGGATCCACTCGCCGAGCGGCTCGAAAGAGCGGTGTGCAGCCGCTCTCGCGGATCGGGGGCTCCCCGCGAAGGCCGTTACCTCGCCAAGCGAGGCGGTCTCGGGGGCGGACGTGGTGCTGACGGCGACTCCGAGCGAGGAGCCCGTCTTTCCGGGCAGCGCGCTCGAATCGGATGCGCTGGTGGTCGCGGTCGGGGCCTACAGCCCAGAGATGCGCGAACTGGATCGCGAAACGATCGAGCGGGCCGAGGCGGTGCTGGCGGACGTGCCCGAGGAGGCGATGCAGACGGGTGATCTGTGCGACAGCGGGCTCGAAGCCGACGACCTCGTCCCGCTCTCGGACGTGTTCGCGGGCGGGTTCGAACGCCCGGATGGTATCGTCGTCCTCAGCAGCGTCGGCTCGGCGGTGCTCGACGCCGCGACCGCCGGCTATCTGGTCGAGCGCGCCGAGGAGGCGGACCGCGGAACGACGGTCCCGCTCAGCTAACGTTTATGCGACGATCGGCCCATGGTACGAGTAGGCATGAAGAAGCTGATCAACGATCCGGACGCCGTCGTCGACGAGATGCTCGACGGGATGGTCGCGGCCCACCCCGAGTACGTCCGGCGACTGGAGGGGACGAACGTGCTCGTACGCGCAGACGCGCCGATCGGGGGGAAGGTTGGGATCGTCTCGGGCGGGGGTAGCGGCCACGAGCCGGCCCACGCCGGCTACCTCGGCGATGGACTGCTCGACGGGGCGGCCGCCGGAGAGGTGTTCACCTCCCCCACGGCCG
>JAWARX010000325.1:0-3211 GCA_038893155.1 Halalkalicoccus sp. | reverse complement strand
GTGCTCGACGAGCCCTTCACCGGGCTCGACGAACCGGCGCGACGGGCCGTTCTCGACCGGCTCGACGCGCTCTCGCGGGCGGGCACGGGCGTCGTGGTCGTCACCCACGACCTGCGGGACGTACTGACGCTCGCGGACCGGCTGGTGGTGCTCTCGGACGGGCGGGTGGTCCGCGACGGCACGCCGGAAACGGTCGAGCTGTCGGGACTCGGCGTGCGCGCGCCGTGCTGAGCTACCGTCCCGGCGACTCGCTCGCCCACCGGCTCGATCCCCGGACGAAACTCGCCGTCCAGGTCGCCTTCGTCGCCGCGGCCTTCGCCCACACGACGCCCGCCGGACTCACGGTCCTCACCGCGCTCGCGCTCGCCGTCCTCGCGAGCGCGCGGCTCTCGCCGTTCGCGGCGCTCTATGCCTACCGCTTCGCCCTGCCCTTTCTCGCCGTCGGCCCGCTGATCGAGGGGATCACGTTCTCGGGGTTCGATCCCGAGCGCGCGTGGCGGACGACGCTCGCGAGCTATCGCGTCCTGCTGATCCTGCTGGTCTCTGCGGCCTACGTCCGCTCGACGCCGGTCCGCGAGTCCCGGGCGGCGATCCAGTGGGCGGTCCCCGGGAAGCCGGGCGCGTTTCTGGGCATGGGGGTCGCGTTCGTGTTCCGGCTGCTCCCCCTGCTGGTCGCGGACCTCAGGCGCGCCCGCGAGGCCATGAACGCCCGGCTGGCGAGCGAGCGGCCCGTCCACGAGCGAATGGCGTTGCTCGCGGTCACGGGCGTGAACCGGGCGCTCGCGCGCGCCGAGGGCTTCTCGCTGGCGCTGCGCGCGCGGTGTTTCGCGTGGAACCCGACGCTTCCCGAGCTCGCGTTCACCCGATTCGACGGTCCGGCGCTCGCGCTCGCCGTCGCGCTCGCGCTGAGCGCGCTCTACTGACGGGACCAACTGCCAACGCTCGGGCGAGCACGTTCGTCGTTCCCATCTCTGTTGGATCTCACCATTGTACTTAACGATGGTAATCTATACAGGGAGTTGAGTTGTATCGAGTAGCGGTCGCCGGTGATCGATCGTTCGGTGGTAAGACTTAAGCGTCCGCTACGCCGGTGAACGATTATGCAGGTCCTCCAGACCGGCGGGGAGATCACCCGCGAGACCTTCTGGCAGATCGGGCCCGTCGGCAAGGGAATGTTCTACTTCCTCTCGGTCGTCGCGATCATCGTCTTCGCCTACGGCGTCTACGCGCGCTTCGCCCGCTACGCGGAGGGTGAAGCGGATCCACGCGACCGGCTCGACGATCTGAGCGCGCGGATCGTCGCCGCAGCACGGATCGTCGGCTCGAACGAGAAGCAGTTCAACCGCGACCTGTACGGCGGGCTGATGCACGCGTTCATCATGTGGGGCTTTCTCGTCCTCCTGATCGGGACGACGATCCTCTTCATCGATATGGACTTCTACAACATCCTTACTGGCGAGTCGTTCTGGGTCGGGGACTTCTATCTGGCCTACCAGCTCGTGCTCGACGCCTTCGGCCTGCTCTTTGTCGTCGGGATCGGGATGGCGATGTACAGGAGATACGTCGTGCGAAACGAGCGCCTGTTCGGACCGCACTCCAGCCTGGAGGACGACGCGTTCATCTGGGCGCTCTTCTTGCTCGGCGTCGGCGGCTTTCTCGTTCAGGGGGTGTCGATGGTCGGCCAGGAGATCCGCGCCGCAGAGACCGTGAGCTTCGTCGGCGTTTTCACTGCTGGCTTGCTCGAAGCCGGCGGGCTGACCCCCGAGGGCGCGGCCGCCATCTACCCGTGGGTCTGGTGGCACCACTCGATCCTCGCCCTGCTCTTTATCGCGTGGATCCCCTTCGCCAAGCCGTTTCACATGCTTTCTTCCTTTGCGAACGTCGTCACGCGCGACGAGCAGTCGGGGAAAGTCCTTCCCAATATCCCGGCGGATCTGGACGCGACGAACGCGGAATCCATCGACGATTTCACCTGGAAGGAGCTGCTCGATCAGGACGCCTGCACCAAGTGCGGACGGTGTTCGGCGGTCTGTCCCGCGAAAGCGAGCGGGAGGCCGCTGGATCCCCGCGACGTGATCCTCGATCTGAAGGGCTACCGCGAGGACCTCGACGCCGGAAGCGAGACGAAGCCGATCATCGCGGACGGTGGCAGTAGCGTCATCGACGCCGAGACCATGGAGTCGTGTATGGCCTGCATGGCCTGCATGGACGCCTGTCCCGTCGAGATCGAGCACCTCAACAGCTTTACGCGGATGAACCGCCAGCTCACCGACCAGGGCGACGTGGACGCGAACGTTCAAGGAGTCTTTCAGGACGTGATGCAGAAGGGCAACACCTTCGGGGAACCCCAGCGCAAACGGGCCGACTGGGCCGACGAACTGGCGTTCGACCTCGCGGACGCCCGTGAAGAGGAGGTCGAGTACCTCTGGTACGTCGGGGACTACCCGAGCTTCGACGACCGGAACAAGAAGGTCGCCCGATCGCTCGCGACACTCTTCGAGCACGCGGACGTCTCCTTTGGCATCCTCTTCGACGACGAAAAGTACGACGGCAACGACGTGCGCCGGATCGGCGAGGAGTTCCTCTATCTCGAACTCGCGGGCCACCACGTCGAGACGTTCGAGGACTGTGAGTTCGAGAAGATCGTCTGTACCGATCCCCACTCGTACAACACGATGAAAAACGAGTACCCCGAGGTGGATTTCGCGGCGTTCGCCGACGACCCGATGATGCCCTTCGAGTACGAGGAGCGCTGGAATTCGGACGGGCAAATCGAGGTACTCCACTGGACGCAGGCCGTCGAGGGTCTCGTCCGGGAGGGACGGCTCGGGCTCTCGGGCGACGAACTCGATTACACCGTCACGTACCACGACCCCTGTCACCTCGGGCGGTACAACGACGAGTACGAGGCCCCGCGCGAACTCGTGAAGGCCACGGGCTGTGAGCTCTACGAGATGCCGCGCAACCGCGCCAACTCCTTCTGTTGTGGCGGCGGCGGGGGCGGCCTCTGGATGGACTTCGAGGAGGAGCCCAAACCGAGCGAGGAGCGACTCCGGGAGGCGCTCGAGGACACCGACGCCGGCCGCGAGGTCGAGAAGTTCGTCGTCGCCTGCCCGATGTGCATGACGATGTACGAGGACGGGCGGAAGACGGGCGGGTTCGAGGACGATCTCGAGATCGTCGACGTGGCCGAACTGCTGATCGAGGCCGT
>JAWARX010000324.1:0-3235 GCA_038893155.1 Halalkalicoccus sp. | reverse complement strand
TCCTCCGCGAAGAGCGTAAACAAGACCGGACCGAGCGCGACGCTCGCTTCTCGACGGGAGAGTGATGGCGGCCCCCGATCGCGTCGTTTTCGACGCCGAGCCGTTGATCGCGCACGCTGATGACGAACGTGGAAGCGATGTCGTCGAAACGTACCTCGATGCGGTCGTCGCCGAGGACACCGCTGGCTACGCCAGCTATGTGAATCTCGCCGAGATCCGCTACACCATCGCCCGAAAGTACGACCCCGCCACCGCCGACGAGTACCTCGACTGGCTCGTCGATCTCGGGATCGACCCCGTCGACGTCGGCGACGCCTGGATGGCGGCCGCCGAGTACATCCTCGAGTACAACCCGGCGCTCGGTGACTCCTTCGCACTGGCAACTGCCGAGACCGTCGAGGCGACGCTCCTTGTCGGCGATGACGACGACTACGACGAGATTTCGGACGTCTCGATTGAGCGCTTTCGCGATGGGGCGGGGTGAAGCGAAACGGCCCGCCGCCCCGCCGCTAGAGCGGATCACCCCCACAGTTATTCCCGACGAACCGATAGGTCGGGTATGGGCAGCGACGACGCGGGCGGCTACGACATCATGGAGGTGTTCATCATCAAGTTCGTCCTCGCGGACGTCGTCATCATCGCGGCGCTCCTCCTCGCGGGCCCTGTTTACGCGGTCGCGATCACGGCCCTGCTCGTCGTCAGCGTCTTTCTGACGTGGTATCTCACCCAGCGGGTCGGGACGACCGAGGCCGCCCCTTCTCCGTCCGAGCGCGATCCGGTGACGAAGCTCCAGGAGCGCTACGCCGCCGGCGACCTCTCCGAATCGGAGTTCGAGGCCGCGCTCGACCGGGTGATCGAGGCGAACGAGCGCGCCGAGCGCGCCGGCGTCGAAACTGCGGACCTCGGGATCGAGCGCGCGCCCGAACCGGACACCCGAACCCGCTGATGCTGCCGGTCGTGGACGGTTCGACGGCGGTTGCGTAGCTGTCGAGCTACAGCGCGTGTTCGCTCGGTTGGCCTACTGTACAGTGCCAGCGTTACGACCGTCCGTACGAGAACCGCGCTCCGCCTACGCGACCGCTTCGATCGCTCTCGGCCGCTCGAACCCGCTTCGTGCCCGCTCGATCTCCTCCAGAACGCGCTCCGGATCGTCGATCACCGCCCGCGCACAGCGGATATCGCGCCGACCCGGGCGCTCGATACGCAGTTCGGCGTCGGTCAGCCGAACGTCCTCGATGCGCTCCCACGGGACGAATCGGCGCTGAGCCGGCCGCTTGACGACCAGCCCGGACCCGTGGATCTCTATCGTCGGGAGCAACTCGGCGTCGACCGTCTCGAAGAACGGATCGTATTCGAGCCATTCGAACAGCCCGTCGTCCTCGCCGTCCCCGCGGACGGTTGCTCGAAGCGAGAGGCCGTACCAGAGGGCGAACAGGCCGATCGCGGCGAACACGAGCACAAACTGGTTCAGACCGTTTCGCGCGGAGACGACCGCGAACGCGAGGCTGACGATGCCCCAACCGATCGTCGACAGGTTCCGGGTGCGGTTCAACAACGGAACCGTCGCGATCGGCTCCCCGGGCGTCATCGCCTTCGCGTAGCGTGTCCGGGCCATCGAGGCGATCACGCCCGCGGCCGGAAACGTGATCGCCGCGCCGAGGCCGCCCGAAAGCGCGAACGCCGTCGAAATCGAGGGGGTCGCGAGCGCGAGGAGGGCAGTAGAGACGAAGAGGGCGGGAACGGAAAACGGTAGCGCGATCCCTCGAACGTTGCGACCGAGGCGTTCGGGCAGGCCACGGACCCGCCCGGCTGCGACGCCCCCGGCGACGAGACCGACCGTGATGGCAGTCGAGAGGCTCCCAACGATCGTCGCCGTCGAAGCGCCCATCCCGACCGCGAGCACGATCGAAATCGCGACGAGAACCGCCGCGACGTAGGCTCCGGCGGCGGCCATGAACCCGGCGTCCGGCGGATCGAGCGTTCCGGCCAGCGCCGGGGATCCTCGCCGACGAGACATATCGTAGATTTGTAAGTAGGGAGTGAAAACACTTTCTGCGAAACCGGTACGCACGGACGCGGGAAGCCGAAGGGAGCGGTACTCGATCGCGACAGGGGCCGTTACTCCCGGTTGAGGTAGTACGCGAGGGCGAGGCCGACGACCGACATGCCGACGACGAACGCGGTGATCGCGCCGACGAGGATCAGACCGCCGTCAGCGGAAAGCCCGCCCTGGTTGTAGGCGTCACCGATCCCGACCAGCACCGCGACGAACAGGCCCACCGCACCCACGGAGACGACGATTTCGACGATCGTCTCCCGCTCGATATCCATGGCGTGGCGTTTCCCGCCCCGAAGTAAAAGCACTTCGAAGCGGTTTTGAAGGGGGCAGTTTCAGGTGGAAGACTTAGGTTACTCGGGTTCCTACACGTAGCTGTAGCGATTCGGGAGTTCCACCGGAACTCTCGGTGATTCCATGACGCACGCACGAACACAACCAGCGTCACTGCCGACCAGTGAAAACGAACTCGACCGCCGATCGATCCGCGCGCGAACCGAGCCGATGGCCGTCGAGGCGCTCGGCGACGCCCTCTACGAGGTCGAAACCGACCACGACGTCAGCTACCTCGTCGACCTCCGGAGCCGGCGCTGTAGCTGTCCCGACCACGCCTTCCGGGGCGTGCGCTGTAAGCACCTCCGGCGGGTCGCAATCGAGATCACGGAGGGACGAACCCCGCCGCCGGGACAGCTTTCGACTCCCTGTGCGATCTGCGGCGAAGAGCTGTTCGTTCCCGAAACGGAGATCGACCGCCCACAGTACTGCGAAGCCGACACGCTCTCGCCGGGCGCGTTCGTCCGGGATCGCGAAACCGGCGACCGCCTGCTCGTCGTGAGCGTCTCCGAGCGGCGGGCCGACCGGACGAGAGGCGGCCGGTCGGCCTACAGCGTCGCGACGTATCCGAACAACCGCGAGTACGACCCCGCAGACCGGGTCGTCGGCGCGGTCTACCCCCAGTCGGTGACGATGACCGACTCGGGACCGGAGCCCGACTCCCTCAGGGTGTACTCGTTTCCCCGAGCGCGTCTCGAACGAGTGAGTAGCTAATCGAACATCCCGGCCGCTTCCTCGGCCGAGAGCGTCCCCTGCTCGACCGCGGTGAGCACGCGCTCGACGTCGTCGTCGCGCCCGTCGCCCGTTCCGACGAGGCCGTCGATCGTCTCGCCAGCTTCGAGCGCC
>JAWARX010000323.1:0-3243 GCA_038893155.1 Halalkalicoccus sp. | reverse complement strand
CGCTCTCGGCGAGGCAGAGACCCGTCGGCTGGTTCCCACGCGCTGGTCGATCACCGCGGTCGACGACACGATCGGGAAGTTCCTCAGAGGCTCCATTCGCTCGAATCCGAGCGTCGATCGGACCCGCGTCTTTTCGAGCGAGTACATGGGCAACCGCTACTGGGCGATCCTCTCCCCTGGTAACTGGGAGTTCGAACTCGTCGAGATGAAAGCTCCCGGCAGCGTCTGGAACCCCGTCGATTCGGAGGTGTGGATCGCGAGCGACCACGAGGGCTACGAGGGCCGGACGAGGTACGTAGAGGGCGGCACCGCCGGGGCCTACTACGCGACCCGGCTCGCGGCGCTCGAACACCTCGAAGGGATCGGTCGGCAGGCGAAGGTGCTCGTGTTGCGCCACGTCTCCGACGAGTACTGGGCACCGGTGGGCGTCTGGCAGATCCGCGAAAGCGTCCGGGACGCTTTTGCGGGCGAGAGCGGCGTCGCAGAAACCTTCCACGACGCCGTCAGGGAAATCGAACCACACCTCCCGGTCTCGTCCGGCGACCTCCGGCGCTCCTCGGAGATGGTCGCGGGCGTGCAGGCCTCGCTCGCGGACTTCTCGTGATCGATCGTGCGGTGCTGTTTTGCCGACCCCGCGCGTACTCGGTTTCGGTTCTCCCTCGCTCGCGTTCGCCTTCCCGTGTCTGAACGACGGTCGAGAAACTCCGCGAGCGCGACGGTGAGTGACGGGCGAACGCTTATTCGCGCTTCGACCCTACCCCGGGTATGAACGCGGTGGTTGCCGTCGGCTCGTTCACCCCCGCCGAACTCGCGCTGCTCGCGCTGATCGTGGTGACGCTCGTCCTGCCGGTCGCGCTCGCGCTGTTGATCGAACGGTTCGTCTACGAGGGCAAGGCGGCCGACCCGGTCGGTTTCGCGGAGTTCGAGGATCGCTTCAAAAACGGCGAGGCGTGGACCGACCAGCTCTACGACGATCGGGACGAGTGACAGGGACGGTTGTGAGGACTTACCGGTGATCGCCGGTATGGTCCGAGATCATCGGTCACGGTCTACGATCGATCGTACGTCGATCAGCGTGGTGCGCCGCCGGCACCCTCGCTTTTGCCGCCCTGCGGCCCGCGTGGCTTTTCGCTACCCGCCCCGTCGGTATCGAGGTTCGAGTACGCTTCCTCGACCATCTCGCCCGTCTCGGCGACGATCTCGGCCCACTCGTCGTTGTCGGGGGCGATCGCGACCAGCCGGGCGATCTTCATGATCGAGACGTGATAGACCTCCTGGACGCCGGGTTCGACCTCGCGGACGATCACGTTACATGGGAACAGCCCGCCGATGTCCGCGGTCACGTCCAGCGCCCTGTCGGCCATCCGCGGGTTACACGCCCCGAGCACGTA
This sequence comes from Halalkalicoccus sp., assembly GCA_038893155.1. Taxonomy (GTDB): domain Archaea; phylum Halobacteriota; class Halobacteria; order Halobacteriales; family Halalkalicoccaceae; genus Halalkalicoccus. The sequence continues at coordinate 1,852 of JAWARX010000323.1, read as the reverse complement.
GTACGGATCGCGGTCCGCGTCGATCTTCTCTCGGAGGAGCTCCGAGGGGGAAAGCTCGACCGGGACGCCGAAACCCACCTGCTCGAAGGCCTCGCGGACGTGCTCGACGGCTTCGTCGTGGCCCATCGAGAGCGTCGCGCTTCGCTCGCCGATGTCCTCTCTGTTCAGCTGCTCCGGGTCGATCGGGAGACTCATACCGGGACATGGCGCGACTGATGCAAAAAGGGTCGGGATGGCTACAGCGGGAGGGGGATCCACGAGAGCCACCGCAGGACCGAGTCGGGAGCGACGATCGGGTCGTGTAACACGAGCCAGTCGAGCAAGACGAGCCCCAGCCCGTGGGCGACGACCGATGGCAGGATCGAGTCGGCGTGATAATCGACCGCGCCGAACAGCACGTCCGTCGGCCCCGACAGCGCGAGCTCGATCGGTGGTTTGGTGACGTGAAGCAGGGCGTAGACGACGGGACTGATGAAGACGCATTTGAAACCTAGATCCTTGACGCCGACACAGAGCAGTCCCCTGAAATACGTCTCGGTCGCCAGCGCGAGAACGAACAGCTGGATCGCGTGGGGGACGAACGAACCGAGATCCGGCGTCACCGTCCACATGGGGTAGTACTCCCTGACCGTCGGCAGCGTCGAGCCGACGAGATAGAACGGAAGGACGAACGCCGCGAGCAACAGCGTATCGCGGACCGCCACGCGATCGATCCGCCAGCCGATCCGCCTGCCGTGAGCGAGCCCGATCGCAAGCGGGACGAGCAGGTACAGGAGGGTATCGCGGACGACCCGTTCGGAAAGCGAGCTCGTCCCCCAGCTCGCCCAGAGAACGAGAACGACGCCCGCGACCAGCAGGGAGCGCTGGACCCACGAGAGCCGTTCTGCGATCGACATCTACTCCGCGGTCGGGATCGGGCCGTCGGCGGTCACCCCGCGGCAGGCGGTGACGAACTCCTGACGGCTCTCGAAGTACGCGATCTCGACCTCGTCGAGCAGGTCGTCGATGGTCTTCGGCCCCTCGGGCGTGCGGACGACGCTCGCTCCTTCCTTTCGTCGGACGACGCTCTTCTGGACGGGCCAGTGGAGTCGCGAGGCGACCCGCGCGAGCGGTGCGCCCTCGACGGGAACGCCCTCGCCGAGTTCGACCAGCGGCGCGTCCTCGGTTTCCTCTTCGTCGCTCATGGCCCCGGATTCGCGGGCGGTGCGATTCAACCTTTCGATCGCCGTGAAAGGCTTTTACGCCGGGCGGCGTAACTCCGGGCATGTACGTCCGAGGTGCCAAGAAACGAGAAGAGGTCTGGCTCCTCGACGAGATCGAGCGACTGGGTCTCGACGAGGCGGCGTTTCGCTCCCGGGAGTACGTCGTCGCGCTCGACGAGGAGACCGGCGAGAAGGCGGGGTTCGGCCGCCTCCGACTCCACGACGAGGTCTGCGAACTCACGAGCCTCGGCGTCGTCGAACCGTGGCGCGGACAGGGCGTCGGCGCGCACGTCGTCGAGCGGCTCGTCGATCGCGCCGACGACGAGGGCTTCGGGACCGTCTATGCGCTCGCGCCCGAACCGAACTACCTGCTGCAGTTCGGCTTCGAGCCGGTCGAGCGCTCGGCGCTCCCCGAGATCCTCGAAGAGCGCCTCGACGCGAAACGCGAGGACGGGGAGGTGATCGGCATGGAACTGCCGGTCGAGGCGTTCTCGATGCCCGAGCGACTCCGCGAGCGGTTCAAGCAGGCCGCGCCGGCCGACGACGGCCGGGAGAGTGCCGGCGAGATCCCCGCCGAGGAGTTCGGGATCGACCCCGACACCGCGACCTACAAGTACGACACCGGTCGGCGGTAGCGGTCGGCGGACCAG
>JAWARX010000322.1:0-5528 GCA_038893155.1 Halalkalicoccus sp. | reverse complement strand
TCGTACGGGTTCCTCCCCTAACCCGTACCGCTGTGCGAACTCCTCGGGCGTCTCCTCGATCCGCTCGAACTCGCCGAAGTCCCGCTCGTAGTGGCGGATCACCTGTTCTGCGATCCAGGCACTGAACGTCTCGTCGAAGCGCCACTGGCCCTCGACTTCGGGGAGGTCGAACCGGTCGTCGGTCGCGAGCGCGACGTAGACGTGATAAAAGCCGAGGATCACGTCGGCGAACTCCCGGCCGGTCTCGGCGGTCGACTCGCGCTTTTCTCGGAGCTTCCCGCGACCCGCGTCGGTGAGTTCGAAGTACTTCCGGTCGGGTTCGTCCTCGCGTTCGATCCGTTCGGCCCAGCCTTCCTCCTCGAGCGAATAGGGGGTGCGTCCGGCCGGGCCGGAGGAGGGGTCCCAGCGGCCGCCGCTGGCCTCGGCGCTCTCCTTTAGGATCTCGGAGCCGTATCGGGGCTTTTCGTCGAGGAGTTCGAGAACGAGATACGCGATGAGGCCCTTGGGCGGCCCGCTCTTTCGCATTGGGCACCGTTCAAACGGCGACGGTGAAAGCGTTTCGTTTCCGACAACCACACGCCGAGCCCCGTCGTAGCCCACCCATGGCCGACCCCGTCCGAGTGTGGCTGGTCGAACGCACCTACTCCGACGACGAACAGAACATCATCATCCTCACCTACGCGACCCCGGACGGCGGGCACGACTTTCGCAAGGAACGCGCCCTGCCGAGCTTTTCGGGATCGGGCCGCGAGACGAAGGTTTCACTGGAGGTCGACCCGGACAACCTCGCAGACGTAACCGATCCCGAGACCCGCGAGGCGTACGCCGCGGAGGTCGAGCGCGTGCGCGCCGAACACGATCCCGACGACGCCGTGTAGAAAAGTCCTTCCCGCACGCCTCCCAACCCACGGTATGGACCGACGCGAGCCGCCGCGAACGGAAGAGGGGCTGTACGTGCTACACGACCTCCGGCGCGTCGACTGGGACGCCTGGCGCGAGGCGAGCGAACGCGACCGGGGGGCCGCGATCGACGAGGGGATCGCGTACCTCGAGGAGCACGCCGCAGTCGAGGCCGGGGACACCGCCGTTTTCAGCGTGCTGGGGCACAAAGCCGACCTGTTGATACTCCACCTCCGAAAGACGCTCTCCGAACTCGATCGGGCCGAACGCGCCTTCGAGAAATGCGCGCTGGCACCCTTTACTGACCGGGCGAGTTCCTATCTCTCGGTGACGGAAGCGTCGGGCTACACCGAGGCCGCCGCCGACTACTTCGATCCCGACGCCGAGGCCGACCCCGGCCTGCAGCGCTACATGGACTCGCGATTGCACCCCGACCTGCCCGAGACGGAGTTCGTCAGCTTCTACCCGATGTCCAAACGTCGCGACCCCGAGTACAACTGGTACGACCTGCCGTTCGAGGACCGACGCGAGATGATGGCCGCCCACGGCGAGATCGGGCGCGATTATGCGGGCAAGGTCACCCAGATAATCTCCGGCAGCATCGGGTTCGACGACCACGAGTGGGGGGTGACGCTCTTTTCCGACGACATGACCGACATCAAGCACCTCCTCTACGAGATGCGATTCGATCCCTCCTCCTCGAAGTACGCCGAGTTCGGTCGGTTTTACACGGGACGGCGCTTTTCGCCCGCACAGCTAGCGGCGTTTCTCGCCGGCGAGTCCGTCTCGATCGACGGGGCAGGGACTGCGGGCGGCAGGGACGACGAGAACGGAGAAGAGACGGTCGACACCGAACTCGCAGCGGAGTTCGCCCGACTCGGGATCACGGTCGACGCTCCGGAGGGGGCCCACGGGCTGGTGCTACGCTCGGAGGCCGACGTCGAGGCGGTCCGAGCGGAGGTCGACGGGCTGCGCGGGAACTTCGAGCACTACGACAGCCACGTCCTGACGGAGGTCCACGACGCCGAGGTCGAGGCGGCGATCGCCAGCGTCTGGGAGACCGGACGGGCCGCGGGGACGGCGCGAGGGTTCCTCGAGGAGCTCCCCGGCGTGTACGAGGTGACGGCCGGCGCGCTCGCTGACGAGGACGTCGAACCGGCCGAGTCCGGCGAGGTCGAGGGCGACGCGGACGACATCCGCGGCGAGCTCGCGGAGCTCGACATCTACGCCGGCAAACCCCACGGCGAGGACGTCTACGCGATGGTGCTGTACTCGGAGGCCGATCCCGACGAGCTGACGCCGGCGGTCGAGGATCTCGCCGAGGGATTCGACCGCTACGACACCCACGTTCGGACCGCGACCTACCGGGCGAGCGACGGGAGCCGGTCGGCCGTCGTCAGCATCTGGCAGACGGCCGACGCCGCCGACACCGCCGGCGGATTCCTCGCAGATCTGCCCGGCATCGTCGCGCGGGCAGGGGAGGAATCGGGTTTCGGTACGATGGGGATGTTCTACACCGTCAAGCCCGACCACAGGGACGACTTCGTCGAGAAGTTCGACACCGTCGGCGGGCTGCTCGAAGAGATGGACGGACACCACGACACCGACCTGATGGTGAACGTCGCGGACGAAAACGACATGTTCATCGCCAGCCAGTGGCGCTCGAAGGACGACGCGATGGCGTTTTTCCGGTCCGAGGAGTTCCGCGACACGGTCCAGTGGGGTCGTGACGTGCTGGCGGACCGGCCCCGGCACGTCTTTTTGGCATGAGCGAGGAACCGGCGGGTCGCCCCGCCGAGGGGCTCCGGATCGCGATCCTCGCCGGGTTCCCGCTCGTCGTCGCGCTGTTGATCGGCCTCCTCGGCGGAAACGTCCGTTCGGCGCTGGTGATCGGCGCGGGGATCGGGCTGGGGCTGGCGCTCGCGGTCGTCACCTACGGGCGACTGGTCGGGTGAGCGACCGAAACGCCGAGTATCAGCGCTCAAAGAACAGATAGCCCGCGACGCCGCCCAGCCCGAACAGGAGGGTGAGCCCGACCCACCGGCCCGCGGTTCGACCGTGCCGACGGGCGTGGGCGAACACCACGATCGCCAGTAGGGTGTGAAACGCCGCCGTGAGGAGGAAAAACGAGCCGAGCACGTCAGTCGGCGGGCTGTTTCTCGATGTCCGCCTCGCGCAGGTCCGCGCCGCCGACCGAGGAGCGAAGCGAGTCCATCCCGTCCTCGCGGTCGATCCCGAAGTTCGTCGCGTAGAGTTCGGCGACCCGGTCGAGTTCCGCCTCCGAAAGCGGCGCCACGTCGCTCGCGGCGTCCCACTCGTCGATGTCCTCGGTGGTGCGGAACGTGGGCGTGACGCTCGCGACGGGGTCGTGGGCGAGCAGCCACCGGATCGCGGCCTGTCCCATCGTGCGCTCGCCGTCCCTCTCTAAGAACCGCAGCGTCTCTACCTTCTCCCAGCCCGTCTCGTACCACGCGTCGGGGCGAAAGCCCCGGTGGTCGCCCTCGCCGAGTTCGGTCTCGGGGGTGACCTGCTCGTTGAGCAGGCCCGAGGAGTGGGGCACGCGGGGGATCAGGCTCGTCTCGGCGTCGAGTTCCTCTATCGTCTCGAGGAAGTGGTTTCCCACCTCCTGTTCGAGGAGGTTCCAGACGAGCTGCACGGAATCGAAGCCCTCGGCGATGGCTTTGTCGCCCTCCGCGAGCCAGCCGATCGAGGGGCCGAGCGCGAGGCCCTTCGCCCGGATCACGCCGTCCGATTCGAGCTCGTCGAGCAGCGAGAGGACCTCGGGGGTCAGCTCCTCTGCGTCCGCGTTGTGCAGCTGGAGCACGTCGATGTAGTCCGTACCGAGCCGGTCGAGGCTCCTCTCGACGGCCTCCCGGAGGTACTCGGGATCCATCTCCTTGGGGAGTTCGCCGTGGCCCGCCTGCGGGTTGTTGTAGAAGTCGTAGCCGACTTTGGTCCCGATGGTGACCTCCTCGCGCCGGTCTGCGAACGCCTCGCCGACGAGCTCCTCCGAGCGCCCGTGGCCGTAGACGTCGCCCGTATCGAAGTAGGTGATCCCTCGATCGAAGGCGTGGTCGAGCATATCGAGTGCGTCCTCGTCGGTGCGGTCGCCCCACCAGTCGGTGCCGACGGTCCACGCGCCGAAGCCGACCTCGCTCACTTCGACGTCCGAGGTGCCGAGCGTGCGGTAGTGCATGTACGGGAGTTGGGAGCGGGGAGTACTTATCGGATGCGGACGCTCCCGGCCGGCGGGGATCGTGCGGGTGCGAGGTGAAAGCCGGCCGTTGGGCGATCTGACGCACAAGCGAACACATTTGAACGCGCCAGCCGAACGACGCGCATGACGAAACGCCACGTCTCGCTTCCCGCCGAGGCGACGGAGGGTGTCGAGGCGTTCATCACCGAGGTCGACGAACGACTCGCAGGCGAGGAGGACACCTGCGACGTCGTCCGCGATACCCTCGTCGATCTCTACGGCGCTCGGAAAGCCTACGATCGCTGGACGGGCGGCGAGGAGGTCCCGCCCGCGGCGCGCGTTCGACTGCAGGGATACGACCCGTGTAACGCGACGCTCGAAAGCGAGTACTACGCCGAGAAGGACGAAGAGAGGTTCAGACGGTCGAAACACCTCCAGTGGCTCTGGCGGCAGTTCGACGCCACGCCGATGGCCGACAACGTCGAGTTCGCGCTTCGGTTCCGGCGGATGCTCGCCGATCACCTCTTCGCGGAGTGCGGCGATAACTGCCGGTTTTTCAAGGGGATCACCGTCACGTACGGCCACAACATTCAGGTGGGAAATAACACCGTGATCCACGACGGCGTCCACCTCGACGACCGCGGGCGGCTCTCGATCGGAAACCGGGTGTCGATCTCCGACGGCGTCCACCTTTACAGCCACGACCACGACGTGGTCGATCAGACCGAGGTCAGGAACTTCCACACGATCGTCGCCGACGACGCCCGCGTGACCTACGACGCGATGGTCCGAGCGGGCTGCAAGATCGGCACGGACGCCATCGTCGGGGCCCGCGCGGTCGTCCAGGGGGACGTGCCAGCCCACCACGTCGCCGTGGGGATGCCCGCGAGGAGCGTCCGGATCAAGCCGGGCTTCGAGGATCGGGCCGGACCGACCGAGGACCGCCTCGTGAACCGGCAGGACGAGCGGGAGATCCCGGTCGAACTCCCCGAGGATCTCGATCGGTTCGACGAGTTCGGGCGCTCGCCCGCCGCCGGCGAGTGAGGGGTCGCAAGCGGCGCGTCTCGCCATCGAGGACCGCGCGTGCCGGTCGTACTTTTAAGCGCCTGGATCGAGTAGCCCCCGACGATGCAACCACTTCAGTACGTGCCGCTTACGATTTCGACCGACAGCGACGAGAAACTCCCGGCGGGCGTACGCTCGGCGATCGAGACGCTCCGGCCGATCGTCGTCAAGCACGGCCGGATGGGCAACCTCTCGTTTCTGGCGGGTGCGGTCTCGATCCTGCGCGGGCTCGCCACACTTCGATCGAGCAAGACGAGGGCGCTGCGTCGGATCGCACTCGGCGCTGGCTGGCTCGCCATCGGGCGCGCCCAGCAGCAGGCCGCCGGCGGGGACGGCGAGGTTAGCGAGCCGTGGACGAGCGACGGGG
>JAWARX010000321.1:0-3261 GCA_038893155.1 Halalkalicoccus sp. | reverse complement strand
TACGTCGAGCAGGAGCTCCCGATGACGCTCGGCCACGAGAACGCCGGGGAAGTGGTGGAGGTCGGCGAGGAGGTTTCAACTGTTGAGGTCGGCGACACGGTGATCTGTCACCCGCTGATGACCTGCGGGCAGTGTCGGGCCTGCCGGCTCGGCGAGGACATGTACTGCGAGAACGGACAGTTCCCGGGGCTGAACACCGACGGCGGCTTCGCCGAGTACCTGCTGACCTCCGAGCGCGCGACGATCAAACTCGACTCGGTCGACCCCGTCGAGATCGCCCCGCACGCCGACGCCGGAATCACCGCGTATCACGCCGCGAAGAAGGCGGTGCCGCACCTGTTTCCAGGCAGCCACGCCGTGATCATCGGGATCGGCGGGCTGGGACACATCGGGCTGCAGGCGATCGACGCGATGAGCGCGACGACGACGATCGCCGTCGACCTCAAGGACGAGGCCCTCTCGCTCGCGGATCGACTAGGCGCGGATCACACGATCAACGCCGCCGACGAGGACGTCGCCGAGGCCGTCGAGGCGATCACCGACGGCGCGGGCGCAGAGCAGGTGCTGGATTTCGTCGGCGCGGATCAGACGACGGCGCTCGCGCCCGAGATCGTCGCGCCCGGCGGCGATCACCACATCATCGGCTACGGCGGGCACATCCACGAGCCCTCCCAGGCGCTGGTCAACGGCGAGTTCTCGTTCGTGGGCAACATCGTCGGGAAGTACACCGAACTCCAGGAGCTCGTCTCGCTGGTCGGACAGGGGGAGATGCACCTGGAGACCAGCCAGTACTCGCTCGGCGAGATCAACGACGTCGCCGAGGCGCTCGAACACCGCGAGATCGAGGGGCGGGCCGTGATCACCCTGTAGAGTTCGCGAGAGCCCTCAGAACCCGAGCAGTCGGAGGACGATCCCGACGACGATCCCCGAGATCCCGACCAGCAGGCCGACGCCCGGAACGACAGGAATCGGGAGCAGGCCGATTCCGAGGACGACGGCGAGGACGATGACGATCGTCGAGAGTCTGACCATATCGAACACACTCGTTTCTACCGGGTAGGAGTTACGCTTGCTCGTGCTCGCGGCGTCGGTCGTGGCTACACGTCTCGGCGGCGGGCGAACGCAAGCACCATTTGGCGGCGATCCGAACGGCCGGCATGAACGTCGATCGGGAACGGCTGCGCGAGGACATCGAACGGACCGCCGAGTTCGGAGCCATCGAGAGCGACGAGGGGCGCGGGCGGACGGTCCCGGCCGCGAGCGAGGCGAATCGACGAGCGCGCGAGTACTTCGTCGGGCGGCTGGAGGACGCGGGCCTCGCGGTCAGGATCGACGCCGTCGGCAACGTCGTCGGGCGGTGGGTTTCCGAGAGCGCCGATCCCGACGCGAAGCCCATCGCCGCCGGCAGTCACCTCGATTCGGTGCCCGAGGGCGGGATCTTCGACGGTCCGCTGGGTACGTACGCCGCCCTCGAAGCCGTCCGGACCATGCAGGAAGCCGGGAGCGAACCCGAACGCCCGCTCGCGGTCGTCTGTTTCACCGAGGAAGAGGGCGGCCGGTTCGGATCCGGGATGCTCGGCTCCTCGGTCGCCGCGGGCCAGCAAAGCGTCGAGGAAGCGCTCGTCCTCGAGGACGAGGAGGGGACGAGCCTCGAACGGGCTCTCGAAGATATCGGCTTTCGCGGGGAGGGACGGGTCAACGCCGCGGGCTGGGAGGCGTGGCTCGAACTCCACGTCGAGCAGTCCGAACGCTTAGAAACCGTCGGCGTTCCCGTGGGGATCGTCACCGACATCACCGGGATCGCCCACTGTGACGTGACCATCGCCGGCGAGGCGAACCACGCGGGGGCCACACCCATGACGGATCGGACCGACGCGCTGGCGGCGGCGAGCGAGTTCGTCCTCGATGTCGAGCGGGCGGCTCGCGAGGTGGTCGCGAGCGAGAGCGAGACGGCGGTCGGAACCGTCGGCAGCCTCTCGGTGCGCCCGAACGCGACGAACGTCGTCCCCGGCCGGGTCGAGTGTGGCGTCGACATCCGTGACGTTCACTACGGCTCGATGAACGAGCTCGCGAGGCGAGCTCGTTCGAGCCTCGCGCGCCTCGAACGCGAGCGCGGGGTCGAGACTTCGCTCGAACGGGCGTTCGACGTCGAGCCGGTCGCGATGGCCGAGCGCTGTCAGATGGCAGTCCGTGAGGCCGCGGAGGCGGCCGGAATCAAGACGATGGCGATGCACTCGGGGGCGGCCCACGACACGATGCAAGTCGCACGTGTCACCGATGCGGGGATGCTGTTTGCGCCTTCGCGCGATGGGATCTCGCACAACCCGCGCGAGTGGACCGACTGGGACGACTGTGCGACCGCGACGCAGGTGCTCGCGGGCGCGATGGCGCGACTCGCCGGAACGAGTCTCGAGGAGTGAGCGGGGGTCGCGTTTATCATCACTCGGAGGCAGTTTCAGTGCATGGGTGACGATGACGGGGACGCGTTCGACGACCTCGGCGATGCGGACGGAGACGCGTGGGACGACGAGCCGGCGGGCGCGCTCGCCGAGGAAGTGATCGAGCTGTTCGACGACCTCGACGACCCGGAGGCCGCCCGCGCGGCGATGCAGCGCGGGGAGTTCGAGGAGGCGTACGCGATGATGGGACTCTCGGCGGAGGAGGCAGAAGCGCTCGCAGAGCGGTGGCGCGAGCGCGCAGAACGGATCATCGAGGGGGAGTGAGATGCCTTCGGAGAGGTTCGTCGGCTGCACGCTCGGCTGTCTGGCGGGCGGGACGTTCGAGCCGAACGCCGCCATGCTCTGTCTGCTCTCGTGTTACCTCGTCGAGATCCACAGCGGCGACGACTCCGATGGGAGCGACACGAGTGGTGACACCGCCGGCGGGAACGGCCGGGAGAGCGACGGCAGGGGGAGCGATTCGACAGGCCCGCCGGGTCCGGCCTCTTGACGCATGTCAGTTACACCTTCGGGTTTCTTGGGCCCGCTCCGCGTGGTTCCGACATGGCACATCTCGCAGACGACGTGCTTCGATTCGTTCGCGCGACCGGCCCAGAACGGGACGAGATCCTCGAAGAGATGGACGCGTACGCCGAAGAGCACGGCTTTCCCCACGTCGGTCCCGAGGTCGGCGGGTTTCTCCGGCTCAGCGCGCAGATCGCGGACGCGGAGTCCGTCTTCGAGTTCGGCTCGGGCTACGGCTACTCGGCGTACTGGTTCGCCGGGGCGCTCCCCGAGCACGGCGAGATCGTCCTCACCGAGG
>JAWARX010000320.1:0-3266 GCA_038893155.1 Halalkalicoccus sp. | reverse complement strand
ATCGTCGGGGCCGGCGGCGACCGACGGCGGGGAGTCGGAGGGACCCGAGTTCGACCCGACGAAGACCGCCCGCGTCGTCGCCATGCAGCACGTCATCCCGATGATCGCGACCGTCGGGGCGTATCTGACGTTCGCCTTCCTCGTCTGAGGGCGGGGGGAGATCGGCATTCTTAGGCCCGCCCGACGAGAGGGGCCGGTATGACCGATCCCGCAGATCTCGCGGCGCGCGTGCGCGAGGGCGAACTCAGACTCCACGAACTCGAAGACCACGCCGACCCGGATACTGCGGCCGCGGCCCGCCGGGAGCTGCTCGAAGCCGAGACCGACGCGGACCTCGACACCGTCGGCGATTTTTCGTTTCCGGCCGAGGATGCCGAGCCCAACGTCGAGAACATGATCGGGGGCGCACAGCTCCCGATGGGGGTCGCCGGGCCGATCCCGATCAACGATGGGGAGGGCGGTGCGGCCGCGGGCGAGTACTACCTGCCGCTTGCCACCACCGAGGGCGCGCTCGTCGCCTCGGTCAACCGCGGCTGTTCGGTCATCCGCACGGCCGTCGGGGCCACAGCGCGCGTCACGAAGTCGGGGATGACCCGCGCGCCCGTCTTTCGCACCGCGGGGATCGCACAGGCCGCCGCGGTCGTCGAGTGGGTCGAGGAGAACGTCGAAAAGCTGCGCGAGAAAGCAGAAGAGACGACGAATCACGGCGAACTGCTCGACATCACGCCGTACGTCGTCGGGGACAACGTCTTTCTCAGGTTCCGGTTCGACTCGAAGGACGCGATGGGGATGAACATGGTGACGATCGCGACGCAGGCCGCCTGCGACCTGATCGAGGAGGCCACGACCGCATCGCTGGTCGCGCTCTCGGGCAACCTCTGCACCGACAAAAAACCCGCCGCGATCAACGCGATCGAGGGCCGCGGGCGGAGCGTCACCGCCGACGTGACGATCCCCCGCGAAGTCGTCGAGGATCGGCTTCACACCACGCCCGAGGCGATCGCGGAGGCAAACACCCGCAAGAACCTGATCGGGAGCGCGAAAGCCGGCAGCCTGGGCTTCAACGCCCACGCAGCGAACACGATCGCGGCGGCGTTCCTCGCGACGGGTCAGGACGCCGCCCAAGTAGTAGAAGGGGCGAACGCGATCACGACCGCCGACGTCAAGGAGGGGGATCTGTACGCGAGCCTCTCGATCGCCAGCCTGGAGGTCGGCACCGTCGGCGGGGGGACGAAGCTGCCGACGCAGGCCGAAGCCCTCGACGTGCTGGGACTTCGCGGCGGGGGCGATCCGCCCGGCGCGAACGCCGACGCGCTCGCGGAGGTCATCGCGACCGGCGCGCTCGCGGGCGAGCTTTCGCTTCTGGCGGCGCTCGCCTCCCGTCACCTCTCTAGTGCCCACGAGGAACTCGGGCGCTAGCCTGCAAAGACGGCCGCAAGCGCGAATATCCCTCCAAAGAATCCGAACCCGCCGACGATGTACCACCGGAGGAGGGGATCGCCCGCGCTCCCGGGTTCGGCGAAGAACACGAACACGGCGGTCGAGAGCGACGAGAGCGCGAGGGCTCCGAGCGCGAGCTGTACCGCCCGATCCGGTTCGTATTCCTCGTCGACGTCGGACTTCACTGCGGCGACGGTCCGCTCGATCGTATCGGCGGCCTCGGGGGTCGCGACGATCAGGTGGGGCGTGCCGAAGCTCCCGTAACCCGGGTAGTACGAGAGCCAGCAGAGCGACGTGCCGCCGGGATCGAGCCGGCGGACGCGCTCGACGCCCGAGAGGGGGATCGACCGCTCGATGTAAGTCATCGTCCCCGCCTCGGGGTCGATCCGGCCCCGCGAAATCATCCCCGAGGCGACCGGCACCAACAAAAGCGAGCCGGCGACGACCGCGAACGCGGCCCTCGGAGCGACCGAAAAGAGCGCGAGAAGCCCGAGTGCGCCGCCCAGAACGGCCGCCAGCAGACGCGTTCGGGTGAACGTCGCGGCGTACCGATCCGCGATCTCCTCGTCGGCGAACAGCGCCGCGAGCGGCGGACGCTGGTCGCGATCGGTGAGAACGGGCAGGAGGTACAGCACGGAGAGCGGTCCGCCGATCAGCGCGAGCAGGAGCCCGTAGGCGAGAAACGCGTACTCACCCCCGAACGCCGCCGACACCCCGACGAACGCCATCGCGGCGAAGACGAGCAGCACACCGCCGCCGAGCAGCCCGACCGCGACGTAGACGAGCGCGCGCACCGACCGCGAACCCGCGGCGTCGACGTGCCACTCGACCGGCTCCGGAGTTATACGTGAACTGTATGTAGAGAAGTAATAACTGTTCGGGCCGACCAGTTTCACTTTCACCGCGTGGATGGCTCGGGATTATCCCTCTCACGGCTGAATCCAACGATCGTGTCCGTCGGGCGAGCACCCGCGGGCACCCCACACCATGACCGATTACGACCACGAAAAGCGACGGCTCAAGCTGACCGAGCTACAGCTTCGCATCGTCAAGCTCCTGCTGTCGATCCTCGCGACGCTGCTCGCGATCTGGCAGGCGCTCTAGAGACGGCGGTAGCGACCGCTCGACTCGCTGAGTTCGCCCGCGCGCACCAGTTTGTCGAGCGCGCGCTCGACGTACTCCTCGGGAACGCCCCGCTCGCTCGCGTAGGCGGCGATCTCTCCGTGGGTGCCGTCCGTGTCCTCGACGGCCGCGAGAACCGTTTCTTTACGGCTTCGCGAGGCGTTCGATCCCGTCTCCGCCGCGCGGGCGGCCGCCTCGCCGTCGACGCCGGCATGCTCTAGGAGTTCCTCGTCGGTGACGACGGTTGCCTCTACCTGCGAATCCAGCTCCGCAAAGGAGTCGACCGCGGCGAAGGCGTCGGCCTGCCCGCTCCGGCTCGCGAGCATCGAGGCGCGCACCTCGCGGGCGTGGTCCGCATCGTCCGTCTCGACGAACTTCTTCAGCTTTCCGTACCGGTGGGTCGTCCCGCAGCCGCGACATCGGACGGTCTCCTGGCGACCCTCGATCACCCAGAGGGCGCTGCAGTCGGTACAGCCGACGACGGCGTACATACCCCTCGAAGGGGGCGGGGAGTGTTGAACCCTCTGGCTCTGGCTATAAATCGTCCGAGAGGGAAGCGATAGCATGGATTGCGTTCCGCTGACCGAGACGACCGAGGCCACGATCTCGTCGGACCACCTGGCGGCCGGCGCCGGGGTCAACGCCGCCCAGGTCCGCAAGGACCTCTCGCACCTCGGCTCGTACGGGACCCGGGGCGTCGGCTA
>JAWARX010000319.1:0-3289 GCA_038893155.1 Halalkalicoccus sp. | reverse complement strand
CCCTCCACGTTCCACCCCGAGACGGGTTCGCCGCTGATCATCGAATCCGGCGACACCGTCCGGGTCCACCTCGCGAACAACGGCTACGAGGCCCACCCGATCCACCTGCACAACCACCGCTTCGAGGTCGTCGAAAAGGACGGCGGGACGATCCCCGAGGCGGCGCGCCACGAGGAGGACGTGACGAACCTCGCACCCGCCGAGCGGAAGGTCATCGAGTTCGAAGCCGACGCCGACCCCGGGATCTACCTGCTGCACTGTCACAAGGTCCACCACGTGATGAACGACGAGTCGTACCCCGGCGGGATGGTCACGGCCATCGTCTACGAGGAGGCGATGGACATCGAGCAGTTCGCCGACGTGATGGCGAAAGCGGGCTACGAGGGGTGAGCGCGAGGGGACTGAGGTTCGCTCGAAGCTAACCGTTTTCGGCGCTCACAGCTCACCGAACCCGACGACGTCGCCGCCGTGTTCGTCCGCGAACCCCTCGGCGTCCTCGGGGTCCGAAAAGGGGATCGGATCCGGTTCCATCGCGCCCAGCACCTCGCTGCCGAGAACGAACGTCGCCTCGCGGGCGTCGACGAACGCGTCGGCCTCGGCGTGCGTCGAGAGGTGCGGGGCGTCGCGGTCGTGGATCTCGTAGTCGACCCGCGAGTAATCGACGACGTACATCGCGAGTTTATCCTGACCGCGGCGTTCCTGTTGCTCGTGGTAGCCGAGCGCCTCGGTCGTGCTGTCGAACCACGCCGGCCCGTCGCGGTCCTCGGGCGGGTCGCCACCCTCGTAGAAGACCTGTGCGTTCGGGCCGTAGTGCTCGCCGATCACCATCCCACAGCCGTCGCACTCGCGTCCCGAAAGCGAAACCGGCTCCGGCACCGGCTCGTCTCCGTCGTCGCCCGCTTCGAGACAGCCGGCCGCTCCGGCGATCAGCGCCCCGCCGGCGACGAGAACGCTCCGGCGCGTCGTTCCGTTCACGCCGACCGCCTCCCCACGAGCGTGGCGGCCAGCGTAACGGGGAGCGCGATCCACGCGAGCAGCGCGCCGACGAGGAGGCCGACCGAGAGGTCGCTCGCGGCGAACACGGCGGCGAAACCGCCGTCGCCGCCCGTCGAGAGCGGGGCGAGCGCGAGCAGCCGGAAGACGCTCACGGGGTTCGAGAGCACCATCGCCGCGATCGCCGCGTCGGGCAGGTCGAACGCCCCGATCACCCCGAGCGCGAGCAGGTCGTGGACGAGGACGAACCACGCCCACGCCAGCAGCGAACCGCCGAGCGCGTGGGCCTTCTCGCGGGCGAGCGTCGAGACCACGAGCGCGATCGCGAGGAACGCGAGGCCCGCGCCGGTGCTCGCGAGGACGAACCCGAGGTAGGCCGGCCAGCCGGCCGTGCCGAACTCCCACAGCAAGAGCAGGCCCGGGAGGCCGAAGCCGAGCACGGTCGCGGCGACGAACACGGTCGCCCGACCGAGGTACGTCCCGACGAGCACCCGCCAGCGCGCGACCGGGAGCGAGAACAGCGCGTCGAGCCAGCCCGACTCCTCGCTTCCCACGACCGCGTCGTAGCCGAAGGCGAGCGCCGCGAGCGGGACGAGATAGACCGCGAGCGCCGCGAGGCTCGCGACGGTTCGCTCGTAGCCCGCCGGCCGTCGACGACGGGGACGCCGTTTATCTCCTCGTACCCGCCGGCTGCGACGGCGTCCTCGATCGCGAGCGTGTCGAAGGCTTTGACCCAGTCGCGGTCCGGGCGGGCCATCTCCGATTCGGTGAGCGCCTCCTCGCTGTTGTAGCCGGTCGAGAAGAACCACCGCCCGTTCTTCCCGCCGTCGCCGTTGTCGAGGTTGCCGTCGACCCGGACCTGCCACTCGACGGCAAAGGAGTCGGGGTCGATCGCGGTCAGCACCGAGCCGTACTCTTCGGGGTCGTCGATGTCCCGACCGTCGTTCGGGATCGGAACGCGAAACTCGCCGACGCCGAAGATCAGGTCGGTGTCGGGAAGCCGGGCGCACGCGCCGTGGACGCCCTGACAGTTCGGGATGTCGACGATCGCATCGGTCTCGAAGTACGTCAGGTCGACGCGGGCCATCCGGCCGTTGGCCTTGTCGTTGACGTAGAGGAATCGGCCGTCGTAGTCGTTGTCCGTCTGGCTGAGCCGGGGGTGGTGGGTGTCGCCCCACGTGTAGTCGCCGGCGTCCTCCAGCATCTCGCTGGTGCGGTCGTCGTGGCCGTAGCCCCGCGCGCTCTCGACGTTGAACACCGGGATGCGCATGATCTGGCGCATCGACGGCAGGCCGTACACCCGGACGTCGCCGGAGTGACCGCCCGAGAGGAAGGCGTAGTACTCGTCTAACTCGCCGGGCGGGACCTGATGCTCGACGTCCGCGGCCGCGACGCTCCCGTCGTCACGGTCGAGCAGGCCCGTACAGCCCGACAGCGAGCCCAACGCCCCGACGGCCGCGCCCGCCTTCATGAACTCCCGCCGGTCGAGGCTCAGTCGGGGTAACAGGAGTTCGGTTCCCTCCTCGCCGCGCAGGCCGTCGATCTCGCGCTCGTGGCTTTCGATCGCGTCGGTGGAGTCGCTCATGGTACAGCCGACGGTTGGCGACCGACAACTAAAACAGCTGAAACGATTCTCGGGGGCTGGGAAGCCGGCCGAACGGGTTCGGTCCGGGGGTTATTCGTCGACGGCGACGACGCCCTTCTTGCCGTTGCCCTCGTGGGGCGTACAGACGTACTCGTAGACGCCCGGCTCCTCGAAGGTGTGCTCGAACGTGTGGCCCGCCTCGTCGACCAGCTCGCTCTCGAAGCTCCCGTCCTCGGCGACCACGTCGTGGGCACCGCCGTCGCCCGTCCACTCCCAGACCACCGTCGTCCCGGGGTCGACCATGATCGCCGCGGGCTCGAACTGGAGACCCTGATCGCCCGCGCCGACGGTCACGTCGACGCTTTCCTCGCCGCGGAAGTCGTAGGTCCCCTCGTAGTTGGGGACGTCGTCCAGAAAGCCGCCGTAGTCGGGCTCTTCTCCCTCGTCGAGGAACTCGCCGTCGGCTGTGTCCTCGCCGGTTCCGTTCGTCTCTCCGTTCTCGTCGGGTTCGTCGTCGTCCGGTGTTCCGTCCTCGTCGGGCTCTTCTTCGGTACAGCCGGCGACGAACGCCGCGGCCACGCCGACGCCGGCCAGACGCAGGAACCGCCGCCGTTCGATCGAATCTGGTATCATATCTGCGCTGAAACGTTCGTCTCGGTCGGATATACCCCCGACGCCGGTTCCCAGCGCCCGGGAACGACCTGAACATGT
>JAWARX010000318.1:0-3306 GCA_038893155.1 Halalkalicoccus sp. | reverse complement strand
GCCCGCGGTGGGCAGGTCGTCGCCCCAGACGATCTGCTCGTCGAGCTCGCCGGTCGCGTTGATGCGCTCGATCGCCTCCTCGTAGGTGAGACGCGGGAACCCGTCGTCGGGAACCGAAAACTCCTCGTAACCGAGCGTCTCCAACTGGTCTTTGCAGTTCTCGGCGACCCCCTCGTAGGCGGCCAAGAGAGTGCGCTCGCAGGCGTCCATCGCCTCCTCGTGGTCGATGAAGGCGCTCTCGAAGTCGATCATCGTCGCCTCGTTGAGATGGCGGGGCGTGTTGTGCTCTTCCGCGCGGAAGATCGGGCCGATCTCGAAGACGCGTTCGAGCCCGGAGCCGACCATCAGCTGTTTGAACAGCTGGGGGGATTGGTTCATAAAGGCCTCCTTACCGAAGTAGGTGATCGGGAACAGCTCCGTGCCGCCTTCCGTTCCCGTCGCAACGATCTTCGGCGTGTTGATCTCCGTACAGCCGATCTCCCGGAAGCTTTTCCTGACTGCCCTGAGGACCTCCGCGCGGATCTCGAAGATCGCTTTGGTCTCGTCTTTTCGCAGGTCGAGCGTCCGGTTGTCCAGTCGCGTCGAGAGCTCCGCGTCGACCTTCCCCGACGGATCCAGCGGCAGTTCGGGCTCGGCTTCCGCGATCACGTCGAGGGAGTCGGGCGTGATCTCGACGCCCGTGGGTGCGCGTGGCTCCTCCTCGACCGCGCCGGTCACCGAGACGACGCTCTCGCGTGCGAGGCCGAGGCCCGTCTCGACGAGCTGCTCGTCCATCTCGTCTTTCTCGAACTTGATCTGGATCTTCCCGCTTTTGTCCCGAAGGATGAGAAACGCGATCCCACCGAGGTCGCGGATCTCGTGGACCCAGCCCGCGACCGTCACGCTGTCGCCGGGTTCGGCCTCGGCGGTGTAGGTTCGATCGTCCATACGGGCCCGTTCCTCCGGCGGGACTTAAACGTCGTCGGTTCCCGGCGCTCGGATCGCTCAGATCCGCTGGGCGGTCGCCGCCTTCGCCCCCTCGACCGTCTCCCTGACGACGTCGGCACCCTCGTCGTGCAGCAGGTTCCCGACGACGACCACGTCGGCGTACTGAGCCATGGTGTACGAGGAGTCGTAGTCGTGGATGCCGCCGCCGTAAAAGAGGGTCGCCTCCTCGATCGCCTCGCTCGCGGCGCTCACCTTCTCGGGGTCGCCGAAGGTGCCCGAGTACTCGACGTAGACGATCGGCTGGCCGAGCATCTTCTCTGCGACTTCGGCGTAGGCGGCCACGTCCTCCGCGGTCTGCTCGCAGTCGGCCCCTGTGAGTTCGGCGACGCTCGCCTCGGGGTTGAGCACGATGTACGCCTCGGTGAACGTGTGATCCCAGTCGATGTCATCGATCTTGACCCACTCCTTGTGGAACCCGATCGCCCACGAGATGTCGCCCGCGTTGAGGACGACCGGGACGAGATACCCCTCCAAAGCATCGTCCTCGACGACGACCGCGGGGTTCGACGGCTCCTGATACAGCGGAACGTCGTACTTCGCGCAGGCGTCGATCACCTCTTGCATCTTCGCTTCGGTCATGTCCAGCGTCCCCCCGATCTCGAGGGCGTCGGTCCCCGTCCGGCAGACGTCCTCGAAGGTGTCCCCCGGGGCGAGGTCCTTGTCGGGATCGATCTTGACGATGTGATCCCAGTCGGTCCACGGCGCGCTCATAGAGTGTCAATTCTAAGGACGCGCTAAAACCCCTTCGGTGGTCGGTGGGCGGCGAGCAGAACGGAGGACGACCACGAGACAGACCGCTGGGGCTACACCGAAACCGAGTTCCTGCCCGCGTTCCGGATCACGGACCTGACCGAGCGCAAGGCGGATCTGATCGAGCAGTTCGTGCCCGTTGCCGTCGAGGAGGCAGGTGGCTTCGCGAACGTCCGCGAGACGGCCACCAAGACCATCTCGTCGCTGGATCGCCTGAAGGCCATCGAACTGCCCGCCATCGACGAGGTGGCCGACGACCTGGAGAACTACCTCCGGACCAAGGAGCGCGCGGCGGAGTTAGACGAGAAGATCGAGAAGACCGACGAACTGATCGACGAGATCGTCTACGAGCTGTACGGGCTGACCGAGGAAGAAATCGAGATCGTCGAGGAGGCGGTGAATGGGGAGTAACGCTGCGAGCGAGCGGAGCGGGCGGTCGTGACACAGGTTTATGCACGCCGGCGGAGAAGATCAGTCATGACCGAGATTCGACGCGACCCCGAGCACAGCGACGGCGCGCCGACGATCGGGAACACGGGGATCCGCGTGCTCAACGTCGCCAGCGCGTACGAACACGGGGGCTACTCCCCGGATGAGATCGGGGAGTTCTACCCGGCACTGTCCCTCGAGGACATCCACACGGCTCTTGCGTACTACTACGCCAACGTCGAGGAGTTCCGGGAGGCGATGGCCGACGCACGGCGCGACGCAGAAACCCCCGCATGATCTACGCGGACGAGAACGTTTAGCAACCCGTCGTCGAAGGGTTGCGTCGCCGTGGGTGGGACGTCACGACCACGACCGACGAGGAAACGCTCGGTCGAACGGATCGCGAGCATCTGGAGTACGCTGCCGAACGGGGCTGGGCCGCTTCTCACGTTCGACGACGACTTCCCGCGGCTCGTCGCGACCACGTTCGCTGAGTACGACCACGCCGGCGTCATATACGTCTCACAGCACGGCCGGAACGTCGGGGAACTGGTTCGTCGAATCGACGCAGCGCTCCAGCGCCACGCCGACCGGGATATCGAGGGCGAAGTTATCTATCCGTGATGACGGGGACAGGCGCTCGGATTCGGGAGAAACCCCTAGAGTGGCGACACCGACGGATTCCGACGAAAGAGGAATGTAGCTCCCGACGGTAGACGGACACATGACGATCACCCGCGATCCGGACGTTCTCGGCGGGGACCCGCGAGTGGACGGAACCCGGGTCGGCGTGTTGCAGGTCTACGAACTCGCGGTGACGGGGGGCTACGCCCCGGAGGACGTCGCCGACCAGCTCGGAATCAGTCTCGGGGAGGTCCACGCGGCGCTGGCGTGGTACTACGACCATCCCGACGAGGTCCGGGCGGTCAGAGAGCGCCACCGCGAGGTCGAACGCGAGCTGGCCGAAAACGCCGTCGAGCCACCGAGCACGGCGGAGTAGTCGTGTCGACCCGTATTCTCGTCGACGAGCACGTCCCGCGGGTACTGAGCACGACGCTCGAATCGAACGGGTATCGCGTCGAACGCGCCGACGAGGTGTTCGGAGAGGAAACCGTCGACGAGGCGCTTCTGGCGTAGTGT
>JAWARX010000317.1:0-3309 GCA_038893155.1 Halalkalicoccus sp. | reverse complement strand
ATACAATCGATGAGCCGAACATCTGGAATTATCTCTGCTCAGGAGAGGGGTAAAGATTCGTCACCGACCCTATCAGACCGGGTGCCCGTCGATCGAAGCGATGGTCGGCGTTGTCGGCCTGGACGAGCACGATGTAGGTCGAGCCGTTGATCCACGAGCAGCCGCCGTTCCATTCGCTCTTGTGTTCGTAGCCGAGGTGCCCCACCAGCAGCCACTCCCAAAAGTCAACCGATCGGCCGAGGTCGGAGGCGTAGAGTTCGACGTGATGGAGCTGTCCAGCGCGTTCGGGGTCCGCGTGATCGTACCCCATAGGACGTGATTCGAGGTCGGTTACCAAAAACGAACGGTACTCGCGCACACGACGGAACCGAACGACCGCGCGACGTCGATCCGGCTCACCGGTATGGAACCCCTCGAAAAACACGCTCGATACCGAACTGGAGAAATCCCTGTTTCGACCGCCGTTCTGTCACCTTTCGACCGCCTCGAAAGCGGGCGACCCGCGCGCCTCGCCGCTGTGATTCCTGTGGGAGGGTGGCGCGCCCTGGTGCATCGTGGACGCCGAAAAGAGCTACCCCGGACGCGTGGTCGGCACCCGGAAACCGCGATCGCGATCAGCCCATCGTGTCTGAGCGGGCTATACGGTCCAGAGATCGACGTCCCGATCCCGGAGAATGTCACCGAAGCACACACAGCTAACCCGCACCCGGACGGACGACCGGTATGGCCCGCGTTCCGTACGTAGAAAGCGAGGACGTCCCCGAGGAGTACCGCGACCTGCTCGTCTCGTCGTTCCAGAACAAGCCGCTGCACGTTTATCGGTCGATCGGCAACAACCCCGAGGTGCTCGCGGGGATGCGGGGCTTTCTCGGGTCGCTGTGGACCGACAGCGGCCTCTCGGATCGCGAACGCGAACTCGTGATCCTCGCCGTGAGTCGGGAGATCGAAAGCAGGCACGAGTACCACCAGCACGTCACCATCGCGCGCGACGTCGGGATCGGTGACGAAACGATCGCCGCGATCGGCGAGGACGATATCGCCCGACTGGCCGGCGAGGAGCGCACGCTCGTGGAGTACGCCCGCGCGGTCGTCCGCGGGGAGGTCGACGCCGTGATTCACGACGAGATCGCCCTGCGCTACGACGAGGGGACGATCGTCGGCATCGCGGCGACCGCGATGGGCTACGTCGCGCTCGGCGGGCTGATCGACGCGTTCGACCTCGAACTCGAAGGGGAACCGTTTCACGGCTGGGAGCCACGGCCCGACGAGGAGCCTACAGAATGAACTCGACGAGTTCGAGGGCGACGACGACGAGCGCAACGTGATAGACGAACGTCGAGCTGAAGGCGTAGGCGATCACGGCGGGCACGGGGTACGAGGCGATTCCCGCTGGAATCAGTACGAGCCCTCGGAGGTAGGGCACGAAGTTCGTGAGGAAGATCGCCGGCCCCCCGTAGCGTTCGAACAGCCGTTCGGATCGGCGGAGCTTCGCCTCCGAGATACGGATCCTGGGCGAGGACCGGACGAACGCGAGGCCGTGGCGGCGGGCGAGGGAGTAGACGAGAAGCTGACCGCTGACGTAGCCGGTCGAGCTGACCAGCACGATCGCCAGGAGCTCGATTCCCGAGGCCGAAACCGCGAGGACGTACCCCGGCAGGAACACCGACGTCGGTAGCGGCTTGCCGACGAGCGCGCCCTTGAGGACGAAAAAGACGAACAGCGCGGGGAGACCGACGAGTAACAGGAGCGAGAACGCGCTGTCGATGAGCGCTTCGAGCATTCGGCGTCATCGAACGGTAGCGTCTCGACGGTATAAACCGGTGCGCCACGAGCCGGCGTCCAGTTTCCGGCTCAGTAGTGCCACGGGTACTCCGAGAAATCGGGCTCGCGCTTTTCGAGAAAGGCGTCCCGACCCTCTCGGGCCTCGTCGGTCATGTATCCCAGCCGGGTCGCCTCGCCCGCGAAGACCTGCTGGCCGACCATCCCATCGTCGACGGCGTTGAACCCGAACTTCAGCATCCGGATCGCGGTCGGGCTTTTGTTCGTGATCCGCTCGGCCCACTCCAGTGCCACGTCCTCCAGTTCCTCGTGGGGGACCGCCCCGTTCGCCATCCCCATCTCGGCGGCTTCCTCGGCCGAGTAGGTCTTTCCGAGGAAGAAGACCTCCCTCGCTTTCTTCTGGCCGACCTGCCGGGCGAGATACGCCGATCCGAACCCGGCGTCGAAACTCGCCACGTCGGGGTCGGTCTGGAGGAATTTGGCCTCCTCCGCCGAGGCGAGCGTCAGATCACAGATCACGTGCAGCGAGTGGCCGCCGCCGACCGCCCAGCCCGGCACGACCGCGATCACGGGTTTGGGCATGAATCGGATCAGCCGCTGGACTTCGAGGACGTGGAGTCGGCCGGCTTTCGCCTCCCGGACGTCAGCCGACTCGTCCGCGTCGGCCTCGTCCTCGCCGCGGTACTCGTAGCCCGAGCCCCCGCGCACCGACTGGTCGCCGCCCGAACAGAACGCCCAGCCGCCGTCTTTGGGTGAGGGTCCGTTACCCGTCAGCAGCACACAGCCCACGTCGGTCTGCTTGCGGGCGTGATCCAGCGCGCGGTACAGCTCGTCGACCGTTCCGGGCCGAAAGGCGTTACGCACCTCGGGGCGGTCGAAGGCGACCCGGACCGCGCCCACGTTGCGCGCGCGGTGATAGGTGATGTCCTCGAACTCGAACCGGTCGATCGGCTCCCAGCGATCGGAATCGAAGAGTTCCGAAACCATGCCCGCGGGTACGCGACCGGTCGACAAAAACGCCGGTCATCCGAGGCGCTCGCAGACCCGCTCGTGGACCGCTTCGCGCCGCCGGTGGCTCGCCTCGCCGTCGACGATCACCTCGATCACCTGCGTGCCCGGGCTGGCGAGCGAGGCCGCGTACGCGGCCTCGAAGCCCGACATCGAATCCACCCTCTCGAACTCGAAACCGTACAGATCGCCCGTCGGCTGGAAGTCCAGCCCGTGGGGCGTCTTGAACTGGTCGGTAAACGGCGGGTCGAAGCCCTCGATCGGGAGCATGTGGAAGATCCCGCCGCCGTCGTTGTTGATAAGCACGGTCGTGGCGTCGATTCCCAGCCGACTGATCGCGAGCAGGCCGTTCGAGTCGTGGTAGTACGCGAGATCGCCCGTCACGAGCACGAGCGGGTCGTCGGTCGCGCTTCCCGCGCCGAGCGCCGAGGAGGTGATCCCGTCGATACCGCTCGCGCCCCGATTGGCGAGGACCGTCAGGTCGGCCGCCCGGGGCCGGGCGAAACGGTCCGCGTCCCGGAC
>JAWARX010000316.1:0-4072 GCA_038893155.1 Halalkalicoccus sp. | reverse complement strand
GAGTTATGCATTTGATACCCTAACGATATTCGTTGATAATGTCAAGACATATCACGACTCGACGACGACTACTGCAGGGGATCGCGACGACCGGGATCGGGCTCTCGTTCGCCGGACTGGCAGGCGCGGACGAAGACGGCGTTGTCCAGTACCTCGTTATCGGCGGTCGAGGCGTGAAACGTCGGCTCGAAGACGAGGGGTTCGAGGTCCGACAGGAACTCGCGGGCGGGCAGGTTTTCGTCGTCTACGGACCAACGGACGCCGCCGATCAGGTACGGAGCGTGCGGGGCGTGCGGGTCGCAGAACGGGACGTCCGGTTCAAACTGGAGCGGCCCGAGCGCGAAGCCCCGGCCGAACAAGAGGATGTTGAGGAGCCGACGTTCTACGAGGCGTTCCTGTGGGACAAGCAGGTGACCGAATCACTGGAGGCAAATCAGGTCGCTACCGGAAGCGGATCGGAGATCGCGATCATCGACACTGGAATCTCCTACGTTCATCCGGATCTGACGCCGAACCTTCAGGCCGAAGCCGGACGCAGGTTCAAGGAAGGTCGGATCGACGCGGGCACCGAAGAGGGGATCGTCGTCGGGCGACCCGCTCAGGAGGGCAGCGAACTCGACTTCGACATCGATTTTGTCGAACAGCACGTCGCCGCGGACGTACAGGGTCACGGCACCCACGTCGGCGGGATCGCTGCCGCGTCCGCCGACGAAGGGTTCACCGGAACCGGCGTGATGGGGACCGCGCCCGACGCGGACCTGGCCTCGTTGCGAGTGTTCTGGTGGACCGAGATCGGCGACGAGGACGACCCCATCGACGAGCGGTGGGCGGTGACCACCACGACCGGGGACGTCCTGACGGCGATCGACTACGCCGCCGAGGAGGGCTACGACGCGGCGAACCTCAGCCTCGGGACTTCGCCGCTCCCGCCGCAGGTCAACAGCGAGTCGTTCGCCCGGGCGTACAAGCTGGTCATCGAACACGCCGTCCAGCAGGGCACGGTCGTCATCGCGAGCGCCGGTAACGCAGGGACTGACCTCCAGCGGGGCGGGCTGTTCAGCCTGCCCAACAGCGTTCAGGGCGCGATGAGCATCAGTGCCACCGGCCCGAACGACGAACTCTCGTTCTACTCGAACTTCGGAACGAACGAGATTGATGTCGGCGCGCCCGGCGGCGGCTACGAGACGTTGGAAATGACGCTCGCGGACGACACGGAATGGCCGTTCCCGACGAACCTCGTCTTCTCGACGACCGATCCGCAGGTAGAGGGCGCGCCGTACGGCTGGAAGGCGGGCACCTCGATGGCCGCCCCGCAGGTTGCAGGCCTCGTGGGACTCGTCCGGGAGCTCGATCCCGATACGAACGCGAATCAGGTCGAAAGCGCCATCGCCCACGGCGCGGAGGGCTCGAACGGCCGAAGCGACCCCGAGACCGGCGCGGGCCGGATCAACGCCCTGAACACGGTCGAACGCGTTCGCTAATCACTCGAACAGTTCCTCGTGACGCCCCGCGAGGTTCGTGTACGCGCCCGAGGAGTGGTCCTCGAAGATCGCCTCGGGGTCGATCGTCGTCTCGGAAAGCGGCGTCACCTCCGCCGGAACCCCCCGGACGAACGATTTTTCGGGGATCTCGTAGCCCTCGGGCACCGTCGTCCCGCTCGCGACGATGCTGCCGGCTCCGATGACGACGTGGGAGTTGATCGAGGCGTTGAACCCGACGAGCGCACCGTCCTCGACCGTGGCGTCGTTCAACACCGCGCCGTGGCCGATCATCACGCGCTCGCCGAGCGTCGAGGCGTGGATGGTCGCGTTATCCCCGACGTGCGAGCGCTCGCCGACGACGACCGGCCCGACATCCCCCCGCAACACAGCCCCCGGCCAGACGCTCGCCTCCGAGCCGACCCGCACGTCGCCCACGAGCGTCGACTCGCGGCTCACGCGTGCGTTTCCGTCGATCTCCGGCTTCGCCCCCTCGAACGCGTAGCTCCGTGTTCGCTCTCGCGACATGGGCGTGCTAACAACGGGCGTACGCAAAACCGTTCCCATCGGGTACCCCGTTTCGGAGTGGTACGCGCAGGCGACCCACGACCGGCGCGGGGAGAAACCCTTTCTGCCGCCCGCCGTCCAGTCGGGACAATGAGCTACCGGATCGGTCTGGTCGGCAAGCCCTCTGTGGGCACGTCGACCTTCTTCAACGCCGTCGTCAGAGTTCCGCTCTGACGGGCAGCAACGTCGTTACGCGACTTTGCGACGGCGACGATGAACGACGTGCCCGGGGACTCGACCACCGAGGACTTCGCCTACTTCCTGCACTCGGATATCGGCGACGGCCTGCTCTACGGGATCGACTGCCGGAGCAACCGGCAGGTCGGCGCGAGCTACGAACTGGCCCATCGTGACGTGATCGAGATCGTCTCGACGAACTGAGAGGACACAACGACTATGCGAGGCGGTACCGTAGAACACGTATGGCGAGCGCACGAACCGAATCGCGGTGTCTGAACTGCGGGTTTACCGCACCTTCGGGCGGCGAGGAGTGGGCGCGAGTCGAGGTCCCGAAACTCGGGCGGCTCACGCAGTGTCCCGAGTGCAACAGCACGAACGTCACCAGCGGACGGTAGCGGGTCAGCGAACGCGCTCGACGACCGTCCCGTTCTCGCCGACCGCCACGGCCACGTCGCCGGCGGCGACCGCGAACAGCGCCGCCTCGGTCGGCGAGTCCGCTTGCTCCCAGTCCCCGTCCGAGTTCTCGTAGATCGCCCCGCCCGCGCCGACGGCGAGCCACTCCCCGCCGTCGGTCGCGAGCCCCTCTATCCCATCCTCCGCGACGCGAACCGGCGTCCAGACCGCCCCGTCGAAGCGCTGGACGGTGCCGTCGTCGCTCGCGGCCGCGACTTCTTCCTTCGTCGCCGCGAGCGCGTCGAACCCGCTCGCACCGTCGATCCCGATCCGTTCGAACTCGCCCTCGCGAATCCGGTAGACCCCGGCGTTGGTGTCACAGCAGTACCCCAGCGCGTCGCCGACGAAGGCGATCGCGCTCATCGAGGAGCCGCTGCCCGGTTTGACCGGCTCGTCCCACGCGACGGTCTCGCCGTCGTAACTCCCGAGAAGAACCTGTCCGGAGCCGTTCGCGAGCGCGACCCGCTCCTCCCCTGCCTCGCCCGCGACCGCGAGCGCGGTCCAGTTGTCGGTGATCTCACGGGGCGCGGAGTGGTCGGTGTGGCGGCCGGCGTCGGGATCGTAGCGTCCGAGCGCGCCGCCGTCGCCGGCGATCCAGACCGCCCACCCGTCGTCGGCGGCGTCGACGCCTCGGAGCGTCTCCGATGCTGCCGACGGCCCGCTCTCGAGTGCGAGTTCCCACTCGTCGTCCGTGCGCGCGAGCAGGACGCCGCCCGCACCGGCGGCGTAGGCGGCGTTCGGGGTCGAGACGGCGTCGAACAGCGCCGCGTCGGTCGGCGCGTCGGCGACGGTCCATCCCGGGTCGACCGACTCGGCCCGGTGATCGAGGAGGTCGACCGACTCGACGGAGCCGTCGTCCACGGCGCGTTCGTTCGCCCCGGAACTTCGGGGCGACGAGGCGGTTCCCGCCCCGGGACCCGAGGAACGCGCCGGCTCGGAATCGGAGCGAGCTGCCGGCTCGGCGTCCGGCTCCGACGGGGACGGGTCTGCAGGTTCGGCCCCGGCCCGTTCGGGTGCGTCGCCCGGCGATTCCGACGGGGCCTCGGCGTTCGCCGCCGCTTTCTCGGCGGGCGGTCCGTGCCCGTTCGACCCCGCGTCGCTGACAGTTGCGGCCCCGTCGACCGGTTCGGGGGCGTTCCCGTCGCGGGTCAGATAGAGGTAGATCGGCGGGAGGACGTAGACCGCGATGGCCAGCACGACGAACCCTCTGTGGACGAACGTCAGCAGCCCGAAGGCCGTCAGGGCGGTCGCGGTGATCGTGTGGATGCCGGTGTGGGCGTAGCTCCGGTAGAAGGCGAGAAATCCCTCGTCCTCGGCGGCCGTACTCATCGTCGGCGCTACTCGCGGGACGCCGATGAGGCTTTCCGTTGCAGAAATCAGAAAGACATAGCCCG
>JAWARX010000315.1:0-3335 GCA_038893155.1 Halalkalicoccus sp. | reverse complement strand
CTCGCGGCGCTCGTCTGGGTCGTCGGCGGCGCGCTCGAAGGCACCCTCTGGATCGTCCTGATCGGGCTGTTCGTCGGCTTCTACGCCGACGTCGTCCGGTACTACCTCTACGGTCGGGGGCTTCGGGAGGCGCTCTCGGGGCCGACCGAGGCGGTCCCGGAAGCGACGATCACGACGGCGAGCGACGAGTTCGTCCCCGCCACCGAGCGCATGGCGAGCGCGTTCGCCCCCGAAACGATCCCGCGGATCGAGGAGCCCGCCGAGTTCGAGATCCGGACGGGCGGGCGCGACCGCGAGCGGGGTTGGCCCGACTGGGACTCCGGATCCGAGCCCGGGGAGCGCTGATGGCCGGTCGACTCGCCTTTTTCGGTGGCGAGCACACCGAGGAAGCGCTCCTGATCGGCTGGATCTGCCTGCTCGCTCACTCGCTGTTTCTCCCGCTTCTCGCGCTCGTCCCCGCGCTCGGCTATCTGATCGCCGTCGTCCGCGCGACGCTCACAGAGCGGCCGAGACTCCCCCCCGTTTCGCTCCGTGCGAGCCTCTCGGAAGGATTCGCCGCGAGCTCGATCTGTCTGCTGTACGGTCTCGTTCCGCTTTCGGTCGGCGCGATCACGATCACGCTGGCGACCGAGACGACGATCGATCCCGCCGGCGGCGCGTCGATCCTGTTTCTGACCGGCTCGACCGTGACGCTCTTTATCGTGCTCGCCGGCCTCTACTTCCTGCCGATCGCACTCTGTCGCTACTCCACGGAGGGGCTCCGCGAGGCGCTGCCCGACCCCTCGCTCGTCCGTGCCGGGACCCACGCCGCCTACTTCGTCGGCTGGACGAGCGCGCTCGTTCTCTTCGGAGTCGGCTGGTTCGCCGGCGGCGTGATCGAACTCCTCCCGCTCGCGGGGCCGGTTCTCGCACCGCTCGTCTGGTGGTGCGTCGCGCTCGGGGCGACCCGGCGCGTCGCGGGGGCCTACGGAGTCACTCGATAAAGAGCAGGACACTTACCCCCCGAGGGCGGATCTCGGGCATGCGGATCACAAGCCAACAGCGCGTCGAGGGCGGCAAGGAGCGTCTCACGCTCGTGCCCGAACACCTCGACGACCTCTGGCATCTCACCTACGTCCTCGAACCCGGCGACCTCGTCTCGGCGGACACCACCCGTCGGATCCAGCGAAACGACGACCGGATGCGCGATACGGGCGGCGAGCGAGAGCCCATGCGCGTGACGATCGCCGTTTCCGACGTGGAGTTTCACCGATTCGCGAACCGTCTGCGCGTGGGCGGGGAGATCACGTGGGCCTCCCGCGAGGACCAGTTGGGTCACCACCACACCCTCAACGTCGAGGAACACGACGAGCTCGAGGTCGAGAAGGCCCTGAAAGCCGACCAGCGCGAGCGATTGGAGGAGGCCGAGGAGTCCGCCGAGAACCCCGACGTGGCGATCGTCACCGTCGAGGAGGGAGAAGCCCATATCCATACGGTAGCCCAGTACGGCACCGAGGAGCGCGCGACGCTTACGGGCCCCACCGGCAAAGGCGAGTTCGCGCGCGCGCGCTCGGAGCTGTTTTCCGAGCTCACCGATGCCCTCTCGCGGATGGACGTCGACGCGATCATCCTCGCGGGGCCCGGATTCACGAAGCAGGACGCCTACGAGTACATCGAGGAGAGCTCGCAGGGGCTGGCCGAGTTGATCACGATGGTCGACACCTCGGGCGTCGGCGACCGGGGAGTTCACGAGGTGCTGAAACGCGGCGCGGTCGAGGACGTACAGGTCGAAACCCGCATCGCCCGCGAGGCCGAGCTGATCGACGAGCTGACCCGGCGGATGGCCGAGGGCGCGAAAGCCGCCTACGGGATCGACGAGGTCGAAAAGGCCGCGGAGTTCGGCGCGGTCGAGACGCTGCTGATCACCGACGAGCGCCTGCGCGAGGAGCGGGCCGGGGCGGGCGACTGGGAACTGGACGTCAACGACCTAATCACGACGACCGAGCAGAAGGGCGGCGACGTGGTGGTGTTTTCGAGCGAGTTCGACCCGGCAAAGCAGCTGAAGAATCTGGGCGGCGTCGCGGCGCTGCTCAGATACCGTCTCCAGTGATCGGGACGTTCCGACTCAACTGATCGTCACGCGCAGGCCGTCCTCCGCGATCCGTACCTCGCCGTCGTAGTGCTCGCCGATCGAGTCCAGCATCTCCTCGTGACGGCCCTCGGTGTGGGGGTACTGGTGGGTGAGGTACACCCGTCCGATCTCGTGGCCCGAAAGAGCCTCGCCGAGCTGTGAGGGGGTCGGATGCCCCGAGACGTCCACGTCGTCGGGAAACGAACAGTCGTGCGCGAGGATCGCAGAGCCCTCGGCGAAGTTCGCGAGCCCCTCGAAGGCGTCGCTGTCGCCGCTGAACGTGAAGACGCCGCGATCGCCCGCGTCGTCCCCGCTCCCGAACCGGTAGGCCAGACAGTACATCGAGTGGCGCGTCTCGTAACCCTCGACGGCGAAGCCGGCGATCTCGAACGCGTGGGGACCGATCTCGCGGACGGCCAGATCGAGGCGCTCTTGCATGTAGTCGTGAACGTCGAGCAGGCCGTCGACGAGCGCCTTCGTTCCCTGCGGCCCGGCGATCTCTAAATGCTCCTCGCCCGCGAGCCAGCGGGCTTTCATCAGCGGCAGGAGATCGGCGACGTGATCGAGGTGGTGGTGGGTCAAAAGCACCGAGGAGACGCCCTCGTAGCCGGCGGCCGTCCGCGCGAGTCCGTGGAGTGCGCCGCAGCCGCAGTCGACGAGCAGCCGTCGGTCGTCGGTTTCGAGCAGCAAGCCGGTCTGGAACCGATCGCCGGTCGGCATGGCGCTGCCGGTGCCGAGGAAGGTGACTCGCATACAGAACGGGCGCGCTCCGGGGACAAAAACGAACCGCCGGCAACGGGAACGCACTTGCCGCTTCGCTCCCTGTCTCCCCCAATGGGTGGTCGCGAGCTGTTAGCGTCGCGGGGCGTCGACCCGGCGAAAGCCGAGGACCTCTCGGTTCTCGACTCGCTTTCCCCGCCGGTCCGGCGATGGTGGGTCGCGCAGTTCGGCGAGTACGTTCCCGAAAACGGCGGCGTCTTCACCCCGCCACAGCGAGAGGCGATCCCGCTCGTTCGGGAGGGCGAAAACGCCCTGATCTGTGCGCCCACCGGATCGGGGAAGACGCTCGCTTCCTTCACTGCCGTGATCGACGACCTGATCGAACGCGACAGGCGAGGAACACTGGAGAACTCGGTGTACTGTCTGTACGTCTCCCCGCTGAAGTCCCTCGCGAACGACATCCACCGCAATCTCGAGGTGCCCCTCTCGGAAATCGCCGACGAGC
>JAWARX010000314.1:0-3338 GCA_038893155.1 Halalkalicoccus sp. | reverse complement strand
GGAAGGGGGCGAAGAGGGAGAAGTCGGCACGCTCCCGAGCGAGCGTCCACGCGGCCTGCGCGGGCGTCCGCAGCGCCGCGCGCGCCTCGACAAGCGAGGCGGGAACGCGCTCGTGATGCGCGATCG
Organism: Halalkalicoccus sp.; assembly: GCA_038893155.1. Taxonomy (GTDB): domain Archaea; phylum Halobacteriota; class Halobacteria; order Halobacteriales; family Halalkalicoccaceae; genus Halalkalicoccus. The sequence goes on along the minus strand of JAWARX010000314.1, from coordinate 3,212 downwards.
CCGCGAGCGTCTGGGCGACGGCGCGGGCGTTCGGATCGTCCTCCGGCAGGGCTTCGACCGCGCGGCGCGCCGGCTCGAGCGCGCGCGCGAGATCGGGGCCGAGCAGCCGGTCGCGGGCGGCGCGGGTGAGGGTCGCGATCTGCTGGCCGCGCGTCTCCGCGCCGCCCGCCGGCATCATCGTGCGGCTGTCCCAGGTCAGCACCGAGGCCGCGCAGAGGAGATCGTTGATCGCGCCGATCTCGATGCGGAAGGGCTCGAGCGCGCTGCGGATGTCGGGGTTCTCGGTCACGCGACGCCTCCGTCGTGAAGATGGCAGGCCGCGCGCTGGTCGGGGCCGACGCCCTTCAGCACCGGCGCCTCGCGGCGGCAGCGCGGCCCGGCCGAGGGACAGCGCGGGTGGAAATGGCAGCCGGGGGGTGGTGCGAGCGGGGAGGGGATCTCGCCGGCGATCGGCCGAAACACCCCGCGCCCCGCCCCGATCCGCGGCACGCTCTCGAACAAGGCCTTCGTGTAGGGATGGGCGGGCGCGGCATAGAGCGTGCGCGTCGGCGCGATCTCGACGAGACGCCCGAGATACATGATCGCGACGCGATCCGAGACGTGGCGCACGACGCCGAGATCGTGGCTGACGAAGATCGCCGTGAGACCGAGATCGCGCCGCAGATCCTGGAAGAGGTTGAGCACCTGCGCCTGGATCGAGACGTCGAGGGAGGCGACCGGCTCGTCGAGCACCAGGTGATCGGGCTCCATCGCGAGCGCGCCCGCGATGGCGAGGCGTTCCTGCTCGCCCCCCGAGAGCGTCTCGATCCGGTCCTCGGCTCGTCCGTCGAGGTTCACCGCCGCGAGCGCTTCCCCGACCCGCCGGTCGATCTCCGAGCGTTCGAGCCCGAGGTTCTCGGGGCCGAACGCGACGTCCGCGCCGACGGTCGCGGCGACGAAGCCGTCCCGCGGGTTCTGAAACACCATTCCGATTTTCGTCCGGGCGGCCACGAGATCCTCGACGACCCGCCGGCCGTCGACCAGCACCTCGCCAGCCGTGGGCTCTAAAAGTCCGTTCCAGTGGCGGATCAGCGTGCTCTTTCCAGAGCCGTTCGGCCCCGCGAGCACGAGGAACTCGCCGTCGGGTATCGAAAGGGAGACGCCGTCGAGGGCGGTCGTCCCGTCGTACTCGAAGGCCAGCTCGCGGACCTCGATCATGCGGCGCGCAGCCGGTCGCTGCGGACGATCCCGACGGCGGCGGCCATCTTCAGCGCCTCGGCCGGCAGGAAGACGACCGCGCCCGTCAGTACCGCGTTCGGCAGCGCCAGCCCGAGCACGATCATCAGGCCGACGACGCCAAGCGCGTAGATGACGACGACGCCGGCGGCCATCGCGATCAGCATTCGGGGAACCCCGACCGCTCCGAGGGGGCCGACCGACCGGCCGTGGACGATCGCGCCGACGGCCGCTGCCGCGAGCGGGTACGACCAGAGGTAGCCGGCGGTCGGTCCGACGAGCGATCCCAGTCCCGCTTCGCCGCCGGCGAAGACGGGCGCGCCGACCGCACCCGCCGCGAGATACAGCATCATCGCCGCCCCGCCCCAGACCGGCCCCAAGAGGAGTCCCGCGAGGAACACCCCGAGCACCTGCAGGGTCACCGGCGCGGGCGAGAGTGGGTAGGGAAACGAGACGTACGCGAACGCCCCCGTCAGCGCGGCGAAGAGCGCCGCGCGCGCGATGTTCGTCACCGTTTCGTCGCCGACCAGTTCGACCGCCTCCGTCCCTGTACTCATCGGTTGCTCACGTTCGACGCTCTCCGTCAACCACTTTCAATCTTCGGTTGACGAGCCTGCGAATGCTGCCGACAGCCTTTATATCCCTCCCCCCCGAGCAAGGGCCCACGATGGACGAAAAGACCGAGGAGCTCCGGGATCTCTTTCTGGACGTCTCGGAGGACGGCACCGTCACCGAAGAGCAAGAAGAGACGCCGGGGTCGCTGACCGACGAGCCGCCCGAAGACGAGCGTCTGGACGACGTGATCGCCCGGATGCGCGAGCGGTACGCGTTCGAGACCGACTGGCGAGACGAAGAGTACCGCCGGCTCGTCCGGGGCTTTTTCGACGAGGAGTCCGACGCGGCGCTCGCCGACGAACTCGGCGTCGACGGCGAGGAGGTCTTTGCCGCCCGGCTCGACCTCCACCTGCTTCACGAGAGCGACACCGACTTTCCCTTCGAGCTGCGCGAACTGCGTCGCCTGCGGGCCGAAGAAGAGGCCGATCCGAGCGAACTCGACGCCGACGAGGAAACGCTCTCGCGGGCGAGCCGCGTGATCGAGGCCCAGGACGAAGCACGCACCGCGAACGACCGCTTTCGCGACGAGTTCGAGGAGATCGTCACCGACGGCGATCTCTCGACCCAGCTCGCGCGCGACGCCCGCGAGGACGGTCTGGAGGAGGCGACCGAAGGGATGGAGACCGACGTCTCGATGTGACGGTTTTTATACGATGACGGGGCCACCGACCCCGTGTACGCCGCAAGCGACCTCGCGACCGCCGCCTACTGCCCGCGCCAGCTCTACTACCGCCGCGGGGAGGACGATCGCGGGGTACCCCCCGAGGTGGCCGATCGGCGCGAACTCGCCTTCGAGTACGACGAACTGCTTTCGGCCAGCGACGCCGCGCTCGCCGCCCGGCCGATCGACGTTTCACCGACGGAGTATCGCGAGAGCCTCGCGCGCGCTCGCGAGCGCCTCGACGCCTGGAGCGCGCTGGCCGATCCCCCGAGCAGGGACCGACTGCTTTCGGGTAAGGAGTGTCGCGGGATCGCGAGCAAGGTCCTCGAAGCGCCGCTCGCGCCCTCGTACGTCTCGCCCGGCTCACCGCCCGAACGGGGTGTCTGGGAGCCCCAGTCCGTGCGAGCGGTCGCGCTCGCGAAGGCCCTCTCGTGGGAACGCGAGACGCCGGTCGAGCGTGCGTTCGTCGAGTACCCCTCCTACGGAGTCGTCCGGGAGATCTCGCTTACGACCCGCCGGAAGGCCGCCTACCGGAGCGCGATCCGAACCGTCGAGGAGATCGACGGCCCGCCGCCGCGACTGAACGCCGATCCGAAGTGCGATTCCTGTGAGTACCGCGGGCGCTGTGGCACCCGCACCCGCTCGCTTCGTTCGTTACTTGGCCTTTAGCCCCGGCTTTCCAGCCACGTCTCGATCTCGCCGGCGAGCGCGCCCCGTCGAT
>JAWARX010000313.1:0-3338 GCA_038893155.1 Halalkalicoccus sp. | reverse complement strand
CCGCCTTCGGCATCGCCGGCCCCTTCGGAACCTACGAGGCGTTTCCGACCAGCACGAAGCTCGTGATGATCGTCCTGATGTGGATCGGTCGCATCGAGGTGATCCCCGTTCTCGTGTTGCTCACCCGGGCGTTCTGGAAGTCCTGAACGAGTGCCGCTCAGAGCGCGGCGGTCACGGCGTCTACCACGTCCGTTCGCGCGAAGACCACGACGTGATCGCCCACCTCGATTCGGGTGTCCCCGCGGGGGATGAGACACTCCCCGTCGCGGGTGATCGCGCCGACGACCACCGCCTCGGGAAGCTCGCCCATCGATTCGGCGAGTGTGCGCCCGGCGAGGATGCTCTCGTCGTCGATCTCGACTTCGATCACCTCCGCCCGGTCGTTGTGGATCAGTGAGATGTTCTCGGCCCGTCCCTGGTGGGTAAAGCGGGTGATCTCTTCGGCGGTGATCTCCCGGGGGTTGACCGCCGCGTCGACGCCGACCGACTCGAAGAGGTCGACGTAATCGCCGTGTTCGACGACCGCGACCGCCCGCGAACAGCCCAGTTGCTTTGCGAGCAACGAGATCAGCAGGTTGGTCTCGTCGTGGGTCAGCGCGGCGACGACGGCGTCGGCCGTGTCGATGTGCTCTCGCGAGAGGAACTCGATGTCGGTCGCGTCGCTTTCCATCACTACCGTGCCGGGCAGGCGTTCGGCCAGATCGCGCGCGCGGTCATGGTCCTCCTCGATGAGCCGGGGTTTGAAGCCCCGTTCTTCGAGCAGGCGGGCGACCTGATAGCCGATCTCGCTGCCCCCGACGATGACGATCTCCTCGGTCGAGCCCGGGGTCTCCTCGGGCGAGAGTTCGCTGCCGAAACCCTGGACGCTCTCGGGGCTGCCGATCACGACGACGTAGTCGCCGGCGTGCAGGATCGTCTCCCCGCGCGCGATCTCGACCTCGCCGTTTCGAAGCAGGCCGACGAACGTCAGCGACTCGAAGCGGTCGGCCTCCTCGACGGTCTGGCCGGTCACGGGGCTGTTCTCGGGGATCTCGAACTCGGCCATCTGGACGGTTCCACCGGCGAAGGGGTCTGCGTCGCGGGCGGCGGGCAGCCCGACGATCGTGACGATCGCCTGCGCGGAAAGCAGGTCCGTACAGACCATGAAATCGACGCCGAACGCCTGCTCCGAGCGGTTCCACGTATCGAGCAGGTCCGGTTTCTTGACCCGGGCGATGGTGAAGGCGTCGCTGACCGCCTTCGCGGCGCTGCAGGCGACGATGTTCGTCTCGTCGTTGTCCGTACTCGCGATGAGCATGTCCGCGTCGTCGATCCCGGCCTCCTCGAGGGAGGTCATCGAGGTGCCGTCGCCCTGTATCGCCAGCGCGTCGATCGAGTAGGTGAGGTCGTCGACGCGCTCGCCGTCGATGTCGACGACGACGACCTCGTGGGAGTCGGCCAGTCCCTCGGCGATCGAGGAGCCGACCTCGCCGGCCCCGACGATGATCACTCGCATCGGATCACAGCCATTGTCGCCGATTTGCAAGCGCTCCTCATGTACCTTCCGCTAGACCGAATCGGGAGTGCGGTGGATCTCCAGTTCGACCTCGCGCGGTCTGCCTTCGAGATCGGTGACGATCCGTCTGACGACGCGCTCTGCCTCCGTCTGGACCTTGGGTTTGATCTTCCCGATCACCCAGCCAAACGAGACGAACGTCGGAAGATCGATCGCGCCGCCGCGCGCCGACTCGGGATCGAAATCCACCCGCAGCCAGACGCGCGAGGCGGTCTCGTGGCCCTCGGGAGCCTCTTCGGGGACCTCCTCGATCCGCCAGTACCCCCGCGCGTCGAGGTCCTTGACGAGCTGCCAGTCGATCTTCGTCGGGGGCGAGACGGCGGTGACCTCCGAGCGCGCCGTGTAGGCGAGCTTCCACCACGCCAGTCTGAGGTCGTACTGGGTGCCGGGCGAGCCGTCGCCGTGCTGGCGGACCTCCGTGAGGTACTCCGAGTAGTTCGCGTACCGGGGAAAATCGATGAGAAACTCGTAGACCTCCTCGGGCGGCAGGTAGATGACCGTGCTCAGTTCGACTTCGTCCACGCGGTGAGTTACGACGAATCCACCCTAAGTGTTCGGACTCCGGTATGCCGGGACGATCCGAACCCGTTCGTCACAGCGTCTTTATTCCCGCGCCGAGAAACCGCGAGCGAGATGACTGACTCGACGGAGACGGTCGACGGAGTCGACAACCCCGAGGAGCTGCCCTCGACGGCCGGTTCGTTCGCCGAGGAGCACCGCGAGGTCTGGGAGGCGTACGCGGACCTCGGCGAGGCCGCCTCCGAGACGGGCCCGATCGACGGCGAGACGAAGCGACTCGTCAAGCTCGCGCTGGCGGTCGGGGACGGCTCGGAGGGGGCGGTCCACTCGCACGTCCGGCGCGGGCTCGACGAGGGGCTCTCGGCGGACGAGTTAAAACACGTCGCGGTGCTCTCGATCCCGACGATCGGCTTTCCGAACGCGATCGCCGCCCTGAGCTGGATCGAGGACCTGACCGACGAACGCGAGGAGTAGCGGAGGGGTCGCGGGCGATCCCCCGAATATCGAAGGATACCCGTAGTAGCACGTCGGAGGGACAGATATGGAGACGGACGTGCTGATCGTCGGCGGCGGCGTCGCCGGACTCACGGCGGGGATCTTCACCGCCCGGGCCGGACTGGAGACGCTGGTGGTGACGGGAGACGAGTCGATCCTGCGGCGAAACGCCCACCTGGAGAACTACCCCGGGTTCCCGGCGGGCGTCGACTCGCGCCTCCTCGTCGATATGACCCGCGAGCAAGCCCAGCGGGCCGGCTGTGAGTTCGCCGAGGGGCGTGTGAGTCAGATCACCCGCGTCGAAGCGAACGACGCGAGCGACGGCGAATCCGAGGGGTTCGAGGTCGCGACCGAGGACGGGGAGGTCTACCGGACCGAGCGCGTGATCGCCGCCTCGTGGTCCGATTCGAGCTACCTCGAAGCGCTAGACGTCGAGCTTGATCGCCGCGGAAGCAAGGCGTTCGTCGAGACCGACGGCGAGGGCCGAACCGCCGTCGAGGGGCTCTACGCCGCCGGACGGATCGCCAAACAGTACCACCAGGCCGTGATCGGAGCGGGCCACGGCGCGGAGGTCGCCCTGACGCTGATCCACGATTCGGACGTCCACTTCTACAACGACTGGGTGGTTCCCGAGGGGTACTTCACCGACCGCGGACGCGAGGTTCCGCCGGGCTGTGAGGAGATCACCGACGAGGAACGAGAGCGCAGGGCCGAAGCGAGCCGCGAGGAGATGCGCGAGTGGTTCGCCGAGCCCTACGGGGAAGCGCCG
>JAWARX010000312.1:0-3365 GCA_038893155.1 Halalkalicoccus sp. | reverse complement strand
TCCGAAATCGTCACGGCGGGGAGTTCGGTCCGCTTCAGATCGTAGTCGTATTCGTTTCCGGTCTCGCGCGCCCAGTTGCGGGCCAGTTCGACGCGCTGGAGGGCCGTCTCGATGACGTCCTTCGAAGCGTCCTCGGGGACGTGGCCCTCCCGGCGGGCGATCTCCTCGCGCAGTTCAGGGTCGTCGGTCATGCCGAGCACCGCGGCGAAGGTGTACGGAAGGCGGATCCGCTCTCGTTCGACCGCTTCGACGCAGAAGGGGTAGATCCGCTCGGCGCGCTGACGCTCGCGCTCGTCGGCCTCGACCTCGCCGAAGTAGATCCGCTCTACCCTGTCGAACTCGTCCACTAGCAGGTCGATCCGCTCGACGTTGAAATCCCGCGCCCGGCTGGGGTCCTTCGCGAAGAAGTACCGCAGCACCTCGGGTTCGACGAGATCGAGAACTTCGGAGACGAGCATGACGTTACCCGCCGAGGAGGAAAACGCCTCGCCGTCGAGGGTGAACCACTCGTAGACCATCGGCACCGGCGGCTCGAACCCGAAGACGTTTCGGGCGATATCGACGCCGCTGGGCCACGATCCCTCGGCGTGGTCCTTGCCGAACGGCTCGAAGTCGACGCCCAGAGCCTTCCACTGAGCGACCCACTCGAAGCGCCACGGAAGTTTTCCCTCCCCGAACGTCGCCGTTCCCTCGTGGCCACAGCCCTCGATGATCCGCTCGCCGGCCTCCACGTCGGTACAGCGGTACGCGACGGTTCCGGCGTCGAGATCGACGCCCGTGACGGTCTCGGTGATCTTCCCGCAGTTTTCACAGATCGGGTTGAACGGAACGTACGAATCGTCGACCTTCTCCTGATAGACCGCGAGCACCTCGCGTGCGCGCTCGCGGTTCTCAAGCAGGAAGCGAACCACGTCGTCGAACTCGCCCGACTCGTAGAGGCCGGTCGTCGAGACGAGTTCGACGGGAACGCCCAGTTGGTTCGCGCTTTGTTCGATCAGCTCGGTAAAGTGCGCGCCGTAGGAGTCGCTCCGACCGAACGGGTCCGGAATGTCGGTGTAGGGCTTTCCGAGGTTTCGCCCGAGCGCGCCCGCGTCGACTGCGCCGAGGTCGACGATCTCCCCGTCGACGTCCGCGAGTTTTCGGGGGAGCTTGCGAAGGGGATCGCGGTCGTCGGCGGTAAAGAGCTGGCGGACCTCGTGACCGCGCTCGCGAAGCACTTCGGCGACGAAGTACCCCCGCATGATCTCGTTCATGTTGCCGAGGTGGGGTACGCCCGAGGGCGAGATCCCACCTTTGATGACGATCGGGTCGCCGGGATCCCGTGTCTCTATCTCGTCGGCCATCTCGTCGGCCCAGAAGACGAAGCCACGTCCGCCGTCGTTCTCGGGGTCCTCGTAGAGCGTGTAGGGATCCGCGGTCGCGTCCGGGTGGTCCTCAGCGCTCATCCTCGGCCCAGTAGGTGGGTTCGTCGCCGACGCCCTCGGGGATCACGTCGGTCCCCTCGTGGTCGCCGTACCGAACCGCCGACGCGATCCGCTCGGGTTCGGTGCCGTCGAGGACGATCGTGCGCATCCCCGAACGCTCGATGATCTTCGCCGCGAGCAAGTCGACGGGGGCGGAGGAGCCGGCGGTCATCTCGATGTCGGCGATGGTGTCGACCAGTTCGCTCGCGGTGATCTCCTCGAACCGCTCGGCGTCCGGGTTCTCGTTCGGGTCGGCGTCGAAGACGCCGGGGACGCTCGTCGCGTACACCAGCAGGTCGGCGTTGGTGTACTCGGCGAGGGCGGCGCTCACCGCGTCGGTCGTCTGTGCGGGTGCGACCCCGCCCATCACGCAGACGTCGCCGTTTCGAAGCACCTCGCCGGCCTCCTCGTACGTCTTGACCGGTGCGGGCACGACCGCCTCGCCGAGGGCGGCGATCAGCAGGCGGGCGTTGAGCCGGGTCACGTCGATCCCGATCGTATCGAGTTCGATCTCGTTCGCCCCCAGATCGCGGGCGGTCGAGATGTACTCGCGTGCGACCCCCCCGCCGCCGACGACCGCGCCGACGGAACACCCCTCCTCCGCGAGTTCGCCGATCACGGCCGCGTGTTCTTCGACCCGATTCGCACCCAGATCCGGCGCGAGAACGCTGCCGCCGATAGAAACCACCACGTTCATCCTTGCAACCGGGTAGCCCGGTCCCCGGCTTAAGGATTGTCAACTCCCGATCGACGGCGACCCCAGCGCTCGTAACCATCCCGCAGCCGACAGTAACCTACAAGGCCGAACCGCGCCTGCTGTGAGTATGTACGTACTCGGAGTCGTCGGTCCCTCCGACAGCGGTAAGACCCGACTGATCGAGGCGCTCGCAGGACGTCTCGCCGAACGCGGGACGGTCGCCACAATAAAAGGCTGTACCCACGCCCCGGACATAGACACCGCAGGAACCGACACGGATCGTCACCGCGGGGCCGGCGCAGAGACGACCTACGGCCTCTCGGCGGAGGGGTGGTTCGCGACCGGCACCGAGAGGACGCTCGCCGAAACCCTCGACGGCCTCGCACCGGGCTACGACTACGCGCTCGTCGAGGGCTTCAGCGACGCGGCGATCCCGCAGGTCGTACTCGGGGGGCGCGAACACGCGGGCGAGAGCCTCGCGACCGGGGACAAAGCGGACGACGTCGACCCCGACGCGGTGATCGAGGCGCTCGAAGCGACCGAGCCGTACGTCACGCTCGGATCGCTCGTTCGACGGGCGAAATCCTCCCCGAACGCGGATCGCGCGGGCGCGATCGCGACGTTCACCGGGCGGGTACGCGAGAAGGACGGCCCCGATGACAGTCCTACCGAGTTCCTCGAGTTCGAGACCTACGAAGGGGTCGCCGAGGAGCGTCTCGGGGCGATCCGCGAGGAACTCGAAGCGCGAGAGGGGGTCTACGAGGTGCTCATGCACCACCGGACCGGCGTGATCGAGTCGGGCGCGGACATCGTCTTCGTCGTCGTGCTTGCCGGCCACCGCGAGGAGGCCTTCGCGACCGTCGAGGACGGGATCAACCGGCTCAAAGACGAGGTTCCGATCTTCAAAAAGGAGGTGACGGACGAGGAGGAGCTCTGGGTCCACACTCGAATTTGAGTAAACCCACCCCGAATCGACGCCGCTCGGTCGGGGATCGGTAGAGATCTATGTTCTGAATACAAAGTACTAAACGAAGGGACTAGATTGATTATTAAACTATCTACGGGCTTCTAGAAACGTTTTGAACAATTCGTTTTATGGAATTTCTCCGCGAATTAGATGGAACGCGCCCTAAACATCCTGCCCTTATAACATTATTGCCCCGTTAAGACCCGATCGAGGAGACCATGAGCACCACCACCCAGCC
>JAWARX010000311.1:0-3370 GCA_038893155.1 Halalkalicoccus sp. | reverse complement strand
TACTGGAGGACGTACTCCTCGATGCCCTCCGCGAAGGCGTTGAACTTGCAGATGTCGAAGCTGTCCGAGATGGCGTGCAGGTCCTGGAACGTCGCGGTCAGCTCACCTTTGCCCTCGTACTCGTAGGGGTCGACCTTCTCCGGAATGCCGAGGATCTCCGCTGCGGGCGTGTACCCGCGCAGGTGACACGCCCCGCGGTTCGAGGTGGCGTAGCCGATGCCCATCCCCTTCATGCAGCGGGGATCGTAAGCCGCGATCGACTGGCCCTTGACGTCGAGCCGGCTGTCGTGGGCGTCGAGCTCCTCGGCGACGCCGATCTGGCCCTCCGCCAGCAGGTCCGCGAGCTCGTCTTCGCGCTTTGCGATCCGGGTGATCATCTCGATCATCTCCTCGGCGTCGCCCCAGTCGATTCCATCCCCTAGGTCGTCGAGCTTGCCGCGTTCGGTCAGCTCCATCGCCATCGCCATGATGTTGCCGGCCTCGATGGTGTCGATCCCGACGTCGTTACACCGGTCGATCATCACGGCGATCTTGTCCCGATCGTCGTTCGCGGAGTTAGTACCCAAGGCCCACGCGGACTCGTACTCGAAGGACTCCATCCGGACGTTCATCTCCTCACCCTTGTGCATCGTCTGCACCTCGACTTCCTTCTTGCAGGCGACCGGACAGGAGTGACAGGTCGGCTCGTCGACGAGGATGTTCTCCCGGACGTTCTCGCCGCTGATCCTCTCGGCGTCGAGATCGTGCGGTCGGTCCTCTTCGAGGTCGTTGTAGGCGTTGCCGGAGGTGTACCGGCCGTTTTTCGTCGGGTGACCGTCCATCTCCTCGGTGATGTTCATCAGGACGTTCGTCCCGTACATCGAGAGCCCGCCCTCGTTGGGCGCGGTGACGTCCGACTCCTGGATGAGCTGCATCGCCTGCTGGTGGCCCTCCATGAACGTCTCCTGGTCGGCGGGCTTGGGCATTTTGGTACCCGACTTGATGACGATCGCCTTCAGGTTCTTGTTGCCCATCACGCAACCCGTTCCCCCGCGCCCCGAGGCGCGGTCGTCCTCGTTCATGATGCAGGCGTACTTTACGCCGTTCTCGCCGCCCTGCCCGATGCCCATGAAGGACATGTTCTTGCCGTAGGCACCCTCGTGTTTCTCCTCGAGGAGTTCGCGGGTCTCGTGGACCCCCTTGCCCCACAGGTCCGAGGCGTCGTGGAGTTCGAGTTCGCCGTCCTCGACGACGGCGTAGACGGGCTCTTCCGAACGCCCCTCGAACAGTAGACCGTCGAACCCGGCCCACTTCAGGCGCGCGCCCGACCAGCCGCCGTGATGCGAGTCGGTGACGGTGCCCGTCAGCGGGGACTTCGTACAGACGGCGATCCGCCCGCTCATCACCGTCTGAGTCCCGGTCAGCGGGCCGTTCATGAACGCGAGCAGGTTCTCCTCGCTCATCGGATCGACGTCTGGCCCCTGATCGAAGACGTACTTCACGCCCAGCCCGCGCGCCCCGATGTACTTCTTCGCGTCCTCGTCGTCGACGCTCTCGTAGTTCACGTCCCCCGAGGAGAGGTCCACCCGTGCCACGTGATCCTGAAAACCGCCTAAGTCTGTCATGGTTAATCTACGGGTGTTACATTGGCTTGCGAACGTGTTAGTTCTTCTCACCGGGATGTAACCGCTATCAGTTACGTTTCGGCGCACCTCACGGGAGCGGGGCCAGCCGCGGATCGAGTCGGGATACGGGCGGCAGTCTCGCGGTCCAGCGATGGGTCCGTTCGGCAGCTTTACCAGCTGGCGATCCGTTCACGAGGGTGTGTGTAAAATGATATCGTCTATCGCGGCCATCGGTCGACCGTTTCGACCGACCGGACGGCGTCGAGTCGACGGGGGGCGAAACCGGTGACCGCACAGCCGATCCTCGACGGGCTGCGCCGACCCGAGTACACCGGCGAGAACCGCTGTATCCCGTGTACGGCGGTCAACGTCGCGATCGCGGTCGCCGTCTCGATTCCCGTCGCCGCGGGCTCCGGGCCGGTCGGAGCGGCGCTGCTGGCCGGCTGCCTGCTCGTCATCTACCTCCGCGGCTATCTGGTTCCGGGGACGCCCGAACTCACGAAGCGGTACCTCCCGCCGGCGGTCCTCCGGCTGTTCGGCAAGGAACCGGTTGGGAAACGCCTCGGGACGCTCGACGAGACGGGAATCTGGAAAGCGCTCGACGACGCCGGCGTCGTCGAGCGCCGAGAGGAGTCGGTCGCCCTCGCCGAGGGGTTCCGGGACCGGTGGTGGGACGAGATCCGCGAGCCGCGACGCCGGGAGCCGGGAGACCGGTCGGTGGCCGAGCTGCTCGACGCCGAGAACGCGGTCCAGCGCGGCGATCGCGCGTTCGAGATCGGGGGCAACCGGCTCGTTCGGTGGGACTCGGAGGCCGCGCTGCTCGCGGACGTCGCCGCGGGGGCGGTGTTTCGCGACCGGGTCGCCGACTGGTCCGAACTCGATCCGGACGCCCGGCGTGACCTGCTTTGTCGCCTCCGGCTCCTGCTCGATCGCTGTCCGGGCTGTGGGGCGTCGACGAAACGCGCCCACGAACACGGCGATCCGTGCTGTCAGCGACCCCACACCGCCGTCTGGAACGAATGCGAGGGCTGTGGCGCGCTCCTCGCGGAGCTGGTCGTCCCCACCGCCGGCAACGAGGAAGAGCTGAGCGCGCTCCTCGAACGGAGCGCGCCGGCGGGATGAGCTCGTGTACAATACTCCCATGGACTCCGGTACATGACTACGAAGATTCATAATGATCGTTTGCCCCGGTACGGGCATGGCTGGCACGACACGACGGGCCCTTCTGGGGGCGATGGGGGGCGGACTGGGAGCGGTGACGCTTGCGGGGTGTACGGGGCGGTTCACCGGCGAGGAACGCGAGGAGGTGCTCGGCAACCCCGAGTTCACCGACGACCGGCCCGAACCCGGCGGAACGACGATGGACGAGATGCCCGATCTCGCCGGCGAGATGACGGTCTACTCGGGCCGTTCCGAAGAGCGTGTCGGCGAGCTGATCGACTACATCGAGGAGAAGTACGACGACTTCACCGTGAACGTCCGGTACGCCGACTCGGCCGATCTGGTCAACGCCATCGTGACCGAAGAGGAGACGCCCGCGGACATCTACTACACGACCGAATCGGGCACGCTGACCTACCTGAAGGAGGAGGGCTACACCGAGACGATGCCCGAGGAGGTGCTCGAACTCTGTCCCGAGGAGTTTCGCGATCCAGACGACCAGTGGATGGGGCTCACCCGCCGGTCGTGGGCGATCGCGTACAACACCGACCGGTTCGAGGCCGAGGACATCCCCGAGGACATCCTGGCGTTTCCCGAGACGGAGA
>JAWARX010000310.1:0-3370 GCA_038893155.1 Halalkalicoccus sp. | reverse complement strand
TTATCCAGAGAATGACCTTCTACGACAGGGAGGACGACCTCGATCGCCTCCTCTCGCCGCCACGATAGGATCGGCAGGCCCGAAGCTACCGCGCCCCCTCCCCGTCCTGATGTACCGCTACCCCATGCGCTACCAGTGCATCCCGCTTTTCGAAGCGCTCGCCGCACAACTCACGGACGAACTGCCGTTCGATCACTCCGGCGCGTAGTCGTCGTGGATGCGGTCCATCCGCGCGGCCATCACGAAGTCGCCCTTGTGGAGGCCGTCGATCTTGTGGGTCCACATCTCGACCACCACCTCGCCCCACGAGAGGTGGATGTCGGGGTGGTGCCACTCGTCCTCTGCGAGTTCGCCGATCTCGTAGGTGAACTCCAGTGCGTCCCGAAAGTCCTCGAACGCGTAGGCTCCTTCGAGGTGGTGGTCCTCGACGACTTCCCAGACCTCGTCGTCGAGTTCCTCCAGATACTCCGCGTACTCCGCTTCGCCGAGCGGTTCGTCCTCGGAGGTACACGCCTCACACGCCTGGTCCGCGAGCTGTTGTGCCATACCATCGATACCCTCTCGGGGCGCTTGTATCTTCGTCCCGCGTTCAGTTCGCGTAGCGCAACCCCAAAAACTAACCCCGAGCCTCGCCCAGGGGGGACGTGAACCGACGAACGTTCGTCAGCGCGCTCGCGGTCCCGACCGTCGCGCTGGCCGGCTGTAGCGACGACGAGGACGACGGAATCGACGACCCCGAGGACCACGACGAGGCCGAGGGCGACGACCCCGACACCACCGATCGGGACGAGGAGGTCGGCAACGGCGACGGGCCGGACGAGCGAGACGAGTCGGACGACGAGAGCTGATCGGAACTGCCCCTACCCGCAGACCCTTTTTACTGCGGCGATACGAGTCGGTATGACACATCCCGACGAACTCGTCGGCGACGCCCACACGAGCGACTTCCGCTGGCGGGTGCACGAACGGCTCGTGGACGTCGGCAACCGGATGGCCGGACAGGATGGCGAGCGCGCGGGCGCGCGGATCGTCGCCGGGGCGTTCGAGGACGCCGTACTGCGCGACGTGACCGTCGAGGAGTTCGAGGTTCCCGGCTGGTGGCGCGGCGAGGCCACGCTCGGTGCCGACCGGCGCTACGACGGCGATCACGAGGTGATCGGGCTGCCGGGCACGCCCGACGGGCGAGTCGAGGCGCCGCTCGTCGACGCCGGCTACGGGTCGCTCGCGGAGTTCCAGGAAACGGACGTCGAGGGAACGATCGCGATGGTCTCGAGCGACTCGCCGCCAGATGCGGAGCGATGGCTCCACCGCATGGAGAAGTACGCGGCGGCCGCCGACGCGGGTGCCGTCGGGTTCGTCTTTCGCAACCACGTCGAGGGCTGTCTGCCGGCCACGGGGGAGATCGGCTACCACAACCGCCCCGGCCCGATCCCCGCGGTCGGGATCTCGACGGAGCTCGGCGCGCGCCTCCGGCGTCTCGACGACCCCGTCTGTGATCTCCGGGTCGAGGCGCGAAACGAACCGACCGCCTCGCGGAACGTGGAGGCGGTCGTCGGGCCGGACACCGACGGAGAGGTTCTGCTCACCGCCCACGTCGACGCCCACGACATCGCTGAGGGCGCAAACGACAACGGCGCGGGCTGTGCGGTCATCGCGGAGGTCGGCCGGCTGCTCACGGAGATCGAAGACGACCTCGAAACCCGCGTTCGCCTGCTCGCGTTCGGCGCCGAGGAGATCGGCCTCTACGGGGCCGACCACTGGGCCGAGACGCACGACCTCGACGCGGTCGAGTGCGTGTTGAACGTCGATGGTGCGGGCACGTCCCGGAGCCTCCGGGTCGGGACCAACGGCTCGACCGAGCTGGAAACGCTCTTCGAGGCGGTCGGGGAGCGCTTCGATGCCCCGGTCGAAACCAGCGACACGATCAGCCCCCACGGCGACCAGTGGGCGTTCGTCAAAGAGGGCGTGCCGGGCGCGATCGCCGGCGCGGTCTCGGAGGGATCGGGCCGGGGCTGGGGACACACCCACGCCGACACGCTCGACAAACTCGACGTCCGGGACCTGCGGGCGATCTCGATCCAGGTCACGGCCGCCGTCTACGAGGCCGCGAGCGCCGACCGAACGTTCACCCGTCGCACGCGCGGGGAGGTCCGCGAGGCGCTCTCGCCTGGTTACGAGCGGGAGCTGAAACGCGGCGGTCGGTGGCCTTATTGATTCAACACGTCGATAGGAGGATATAACCCGCTGGCGACGAACCGAAGCGTATGCGGACCGAGCACGTCCTTCACGTCGACGACGCGCGCGCGCTCTCCGTGCCCGATCGCTCCGTCGATCTCGTCGTCACCTCCCCGCCGTACCCGATGATCGAGATGTGGGACGACACGTTCGCGCGCCTCGATCCCGCAATCCGGACGGCGCTCGAAGCGGACGAGGGCGAGCGTGCGTTCGAGGCGATGCACGCGGTCCTCGACGCGGTGTGGGACGAGCTCGGTCGCGTCCTCCGGGAAGGGGGAATCGCCTGTATCAACGTCGGCGACGCGACCCGCACCGTCGAGAACACCTTCCAGACGTATCCGAACCACGTCCGGGTCACGGAAGCGTTCCGCGATCGGGGGTTCGTCTCGCTTCCCGGACTCCTCTGGCGAAAACCCACAAACAGCACGGCGAAGTTCATGGGATCGGGGATGGTGCCGACGAACGCCTACCCCACGCTCGAACACGAACATGTGCTGGTCTTTCGGAAAGGCGGGCCCCGGAGCTTCGAGCCCCACTCCGCACGCCGCTACGAGAGCGCGTACTTCTGGGAGGAGCGAAACCGCTGGTTCTCGGACCTCTGGACCGACATTCGAGGGGTCGATCAGCGCCTCGACGGCGAGACCCGCGAGCGCTCGGGAGCGTTCCCGTTCGCGCTCCCCTACCGGCTGATCAGCATGTTCTCGGTCTACGGCGATACGATCCTCGATCCCTTCTGGGGGACGGGAACGACGACGCTCGCGGCGATGGTCGCCGGGCGTGATTCGGTGGGTTACGAACTCGACGCCGGGCTGATCGAAGGGTTCGACGACCGCCTCGATGGGCTGTCCCGGTTCTCCCGGACGGTTCTCGAAAGACGACTGGAACGCCACGAAACGTTCGTCGAGCGGGTTGGCGGGGAGGAGCTCGACTACGAGGCGACTCACTACGGGTTTCCGGTGCGTACGAAACAGGAACGCGACCTCAGGCTGTACGCGGTCGAGGAGGTCGCGTCGACGCAAACGGGCTACGAGGTCGCCTACTCCCCGTTCGACGCCGCCGTGCGCCGGTGAGTGTCCGCCCTCTTTGCACACGGGTAACGTTTTGGTACCCGGTGCGCATAGAGAGTACATGAAGT
>JAWARX010000309.1:0-3379 GCA_038893155.1 Halalkalicoccus sp. | reverse complement strand
GGGCGTCGAGCCGACAGCCGCCGAGATCGAGGCGACGACGGCGATGCCCGAGGACGTAGAGAGCCCGGCAGAGGAGCTGATCGAACACATCCAGTCGGCCGAACTCGTCGAGGGTCACGAGACGACCGAGCGCGAGCGCGAGACGGCCACGGCGGTCGCAGAAGAGCCGAACGACAGGGCTTAATGACCCACTCGACGACTGGCCGGTAATGGTCGACGTCGCTACCCTCCTTACCGTCTTTATCGCCGCGCTGGCGAGCCTCTTCATGGCGTGGTCGATCGGGGCCGGCTCCAGCGGCTCGACCCCATTCGCGCCGGCGGTCGGCGCGAACGCCATCTCGGTCATGCGGGCGGGCTTTCTCGTCGGCCTGCTCGGGTTCGCGGGCGCGGTGTTACAGGGCGCGAACGTCTCGGAGGCGGTCGGACGCGAACTCATCTCCGGGGTGACCCTCTCGGGCGAGGCCGCGGCGATCGGGCTGTTGACCGCCGCGACGCTCGTGGCGATCGGCGTCTTCACCGGCTACCCGATCGCGACCGCGTTTACCGTCACCGGGGCGATCGTCGGCGTCGGCCTCGCGCTCGGGGGCGACCCCGCGTGGGCGAAGTACGCCGAGATCACCACTCTCTGGGTGCTGACGCCGTTCGTCGGCGGCGGGATCGCCTACGGGACGGCCCGTCTGCTGCGCGCGGAGGGCGTCCCAGAGCGGTACACGGTGCCGCTGCTCGCGGCGATCGTCGGCCTCATGCTCGCGAACATCGAGTTCGCGCTGCTCGGGCCCTCGGGCGTGGGGCGGTCGGTCGCCGAACACGCCTCGATCGCGCTCGACTCGCCGGCCCTCGGCGGCGTCGACCTGGGGCTCGTCGCCACGACGCTCGCGTTCGCGCTCGTCTGCGGGGCGCTGGTCGGCCGGGATATGAGGCGGGATCCCGTCGGCGCGCAGCGTCGCTTCCTGCTCGCGATGGGCGGACTGGTCGCCTTCTCGGCTGGCGGCAGTCAGGTCGGCCTCGCGATCGGGCCGCTGCTCCCGCTGCTCGACCCGTTCGAGATCTCGCTGACGGCAGTGCTGGTCGGCGGCGGGATCGGCCTGCTGGCCGGGTCGTGGACCGGCGCGCCCCGCATGATCAAGGCGATCGCACAGGACTACTCCTCGCTCGGGCCTCGCCGGTCGATCGCCGCTCTCATCCCCTCCTTTGCGATCGCACAGACCGCCGTCCTGTTCGGCATTCCCGTCTCGTTCAACGAGATCATCGTCAGCGCGGTCGTCGGAGCGGGCTACGCCGCCGCCGGCGGCGGGGTCAGCAAGGCGAAGATGGGCTACACCGTTCTTGCATGGGTCGGCTCGCTCGTCCTCTCGATCGTGCTCGGCTACGGGATCCTCACGCTCGCGTTCGCGCTGTTTTAGATCACTCGGCCTCGGAGTCGACCGTCTCCGGTGCCGTCTCCGATTCCTCGGGGACGACTATCGCGCCCTTCTCGACGCGGGCTTTCATGATCCGGGTGTTCTCGACGCTCTCGACGGTGATCTCGACGTCGTCGTACGCGATGGACTCGCCTTCCTCGACGAGTCGGCCCGCGCGGTTGAAGATGAAGCCCGCGATGGTCTCGAACTCCTCGCCCTCGGGGAGTTCGATCTCGAGGGCCTCGTTTACCTCGTCGATGTTGACCTCGCCGCGAACGACGACGGTGCCCTCGTCGACGTGCTCGATCGGGGCGGCCTCCCCGCCTTCGAGGATCTCGCCGACGACCTCCTCGACTAAGTCCTCCATCGTCACCAGTCCTTCAGTAGTGCCGAACTCGTCGATGACGATCACCATGTTGAGCCGATCCTCGCGCATCTCGGCGAGCAGTTCGTCGACGTTTTTCGACTCGGGGACGTGGAGCGTCGGCGTCGTCAGGTCCGCGAGCGCGAGATCGGGGTCGCCGTAGTTGTGCTCGCGGACGAGATCGCGGATCGTCGCGATCCCGATGACGTTGTCGAGGTTGCCGTCGTAGACTGGCACCCGCTCGTGCCCGCTCTGAACGCAGGTCTGGATCGCCTCCTCGATGGTCGCGTCCGCCGACACGGCGGTCATATCGAGGCGGGGCGTCATCACCTCCTTCGCGATAGTATCGGTAAACCGGAATATTCGCTTGAGCATCTCGTGTTCGTCCTCCTCCAAGACGCCCTCGCGCTCGCCGGTCTCGATCATCTGCTGGATCTCACCACGGGTGACGTAGGGCTCCTCGATCGCACCCGTGCTGCCCGTGAGCTTGTTGACCTGTCTGGTGAGGTAATCGAACGTGACGACCAGCGGGTACATGACGTACTCGGCGAGTTTGAGCGGGCGGGCGATGCGCCGGGCCCACGTTTCGGTGTTCTCGACGGCGTAGGACTTGGGCGCGCTCTCGCCGAACAGGAGGACGATCGCGGTGATACCGAACGTCGAGATGACCGCCGCGGTCAGCCCGCCGAAGTAGAGCCCGAGCAGGCTCGTGGTGATCGCGGTCATGGCGATGTTGACGATGTTGTTGCCGACGAGGATCGTTACCAGCAGGCGGTGCGGGTCGGCTTTGAGCGAGCGAACCATCTCCGATCCCGACAGTCCCTCCTCGACCATCGCGTCGACGCGATGCTGGGCCAGCGAGAACATCGCGATCTCCGAGGAGGAGAAAAATCCGGATAGCGCGATGAGAACGAGAACCGCGGCGATCCCGAGATACGTGATCGTCGTGGTCGTAAACTCGACGCCGAGAACGTCAGCCCGTATGAGAATCGAGCGATCCATTCGGTACGTCTCCTGTATACGCGGCGGGGTTACGCGCTGCTCCGCTCGAAATCGCGTGGAGGTCGGAGACCGGTCGAAGATGGACGTCGACCGAACCGCTATAGGCTCTCGGCGGCCGAACCCCGACATGGACCTCGATCGGGCGGTACGGGCGATCCGTGACGGAGAGTGTGTGGTCTACCCCACGGAGACGGTCTACGGGCTCGGCGCGGACGCGCTCGATCCCGACGCGGTCGAACGCGTCTTCGAGACGAAAGGTCGAGAACGGTCGAACCCGCTGTCGATGGCGGTGCCCGACGTCGAGACCGCCGCCAGCTACACCCACCTCACCGACCGCGAGCGGGCGTTCGTACGGGAGTTCCTTCCGGGGCCCGTCACCGTGGTGGTCGAGGCAGGAGCCGAGATACCCGAGAACCTCACCGCCGGCCGGGATCGGGTGGGAATCAGGATCCCGGATCACGACGTCGCACTGGCGTTGCTCCGGGAGGTCGCGCCGATCACCGCCACGAGCGCCAACCGGAGCGGGGAGGAAAGCCTCCGGCGGGCCACCGGGGTCGACCCGGCGATCCGCGAGGCCGTCGCGGGCGGGCTGGACGGCGGGGAGGGCGGCGGC
>JAWARX010000308.1:0-3533 GCA_038893155.1 Halalkalicoccus sp. | reverse complement strand
GTCCTCGCGGCGCTCGCTGGCCTCGGGGTTGACGAACGGGCGATAGATGTCCCGCGTAAAGTACGAGGAGCCCGAAAGCAGCATCGAATCCGAAGACGACATCATCGCGGCGACCGCGCCGGCGATCACGAGCGCACCGAACCACACCGGGGTGTACTCGGCCAGTAGGAGGGGCAGGACGTTCGCGCCGGGTTCGGCCTCGATACCCAGTCCGCGGGCCCACGCGCCGAGCATGAACGCCGGGACGAACAGCGCGAGCACGAGGACGGGCCACAGCGCGAACGTGCGCTTGAGCACGGTCTTCGAGCGCGCGACGAAAAAGCGCTGGTTGACCTGCGGGAACATCGCCACCCCGAAGGCGATCGAGACGGCCTGCGTGACGATGAACGCCGGGGTGTAGTAGTCGTCGCCCAACGCGAGGAAGCCGGGTTCGCCAACGAGTCCGACGGTCGCCGCCGACGGCCCGCCCACCGACAGCATGATCCAGATCAGCGCGAGCCAGACCATCCCGAGCATAAAGGCCCCCTGTAGGGTGTCGGTCCAGGCGATCCCGCGCATCCCGGCGAGGACGACGTAGACGATCATGAACAGCGTGATCAGCCCCGCGCCGGCCCAGTAGGGCACCGCGCCGTCGGTGAGCGCCGCGAGCGCGGTGCCCGCGCCCATCTGCTGGAGCATGACGTACGGAAAGAGCCAGAAGAGGCTGATCCCGGCGACGAGCGCTCTCAACCCCTTCGACCCGAAGCGATCCCCGAGCATCTCTCCGAGCGTGAGATAGCCGTGTTCCCGCCCGATCAGCCACTGTTTGTAGCCGACGAGATACCAGAGGACGGCGAAGATGATCCCGTCCATCACACCCATGACGAGGATCCACTCGGGGCCCTCCCAGTAGGCCGTGTTCGGACCGGCGAAGAACGTGAAGGCGGACAGCAGCGTCGCAAACGTGGTAAACAGCAACACGACCGTTCCGAACGTCCGACTCGCGAGGTAGTAGTCCTCGGCGGTGCGGTCGGTGAGCCGGTAGGCCGCGACGCCGATCAGCAGGGCGAGCACCAGATAGCCGACGATGATCCCCAGCTGGATCGCGAGGCTCATGTTGCCCCCTCGATCCAGAGGCCCCACGCACGACGCGAGAAGAGCCAGAAGGCGAGCGAGGCCAGCACCATCCAGCCGACGTGCCACCACAGCCAGACGGGCAGTCCCCAAACTACCGTCGAGTCACCCCACAGGAACCACGGCACCGCGAAGACGATCAACAACACGAACGCGATACCCCAAGCGTATCGTTCGTACGTCGACACCATCGTTGGCTATCGAATCGTCTAAGTGAGTATAAAAGTTTCCAAACTGCCGTTTACGAGTATCGAAGAAGAATATTCTTCAATTCCGCCCGCCAGGATCCCCCGGTCAGTTGCTCGGATCGAGAAGCGAATCGAGGAACGCCCGCGCCTCGCGTTCGCCGCGTTCGATCAGCCGATCGAGAAACGCCGGGCTCCGGTCGAGCTTCGAGGGGTAGCCGAGGCGCTCGCCGAGCGAGATCCGGCGAATATCGGTGTGGACGAACCGCTCTTCGGGGAGGTAGCCGTCCTCGATCCACTCGTTTACCTGTTCGACGAACCGCAGCTCCTGGTTCAGCGAGATGTTGCCCGCGAGCTCGTTGCGCCTGTCCGCGATCTCTTCTACCGTACGCGGTTCGCCCGCGCGGGTCTGGGGGTTGATCTGGATCACCCACAGCTCGTCGGGGTGCTGGTCGCGCATCAGATCTCGCACTGGTGGGTTCTGCGAGAAGAGACCATCCCAGTGGTAGTGGCCGTCGATCTCGACGGCCCGAAAGAGCGTCGGAATCGCCGCGCTCGCGAGCACCGCGTCGGCGGTGATCTCGCCGTCGACGAACGTCTCGAAGCGCCCGCTGTTGACGTCGACGGCCCCGACGACGAGCTCGGGGGTGTCCTCACGCTCCAGTAGCCGACGACATCGGTTCACCTCGATGTTTCGCTCGATCACCCGCCGGAGCTGGCGCTGGCCTATCGCGGCGCTCGGCAGGTCGTACGGGCTGACCTCGGGCAGGGGCGCACCCTGTGCGCGGAGCCGCGTCTCCCACTGGAGCCACGCGTTGGCCGCGGCCTCGAACGGAGACCGGGCGGCGATGTCGGCCCAGACCGCCTCGAGGCGCTCGCGGGCGGCATCGGGCCCGCCGGTGCAGAGGCCGTTCCACGCCGCGAACGCGGAGACGGCCCCGCCCGAGGTGCCACTGAGTCCGACGAGCTCGTAGTCGGGTTCGAGTTCGGGCAACAGCCCCTTGAGCACGCCCGCGGTAAACGCGGTGTGGCTGCCGCCGCCCTGACAGGCGATCGCCACGCGGGCCGGTTCGCGCCCGGTCGAATCGGTGTCGGTCACACCCGCAACTCACGGTCGGGGGAGATAAATCGAGCCGTCCGTCACCCGCCCCCGCGGTCGAGGTACTCGCCCTGTACCGCGACGACCTCCGTCGAGTCCTCGCACGCGGCGTATCGCCCGAGCGGTTCGTCGTTGAGTTCCAGAAAGGTCCGTCCCCAGCGGAACTTCGCGAGGATCGACTCGGCGTGCTCGCGCTCGCCGAGGATCACCAACCCCGCGGCGAGCGCTTCCACGGTCGTGAGTTCGAACGGCCGGCCGAAGTTCACCGGATTGGCGGCCACCAGAAAGGGGAGCGCGCGGTGCTCGCCGGCCATCGAAAAGAGCGCCTCCTCGGCGCTCTCCCACGAACAGTCGAGGGCGACGAGCCGGTCGCTAACGTCGCGATCCGCCGGCGAGAGCGCCCGCTCGGCGTGAGGATTGAGCACGAGTCCATACGGCGTCGCCCGGTCCGTGCGGTGGAGGTCGACCAGATCGAACCGCGAGAGCTTGCGGGCCGTACACTTCTCGGGGTCGTCGTCGCCCTCGTAGCGGACGTGAAGCTGCACCGATCGGAGGGAGGCGACTCGACACCAAAAGCCCCGCGCCACGCCGGTAGCCTCTTTTCGGGGCCGATCGTCGGAGTCGTATGGACGAGTCCGCCCGCGAGTACTACCGCGCACTCGATGCGCACGCTTACGACGACCTTTCGGAGCTGCTGGCCCCGGGGTTTGTCCATCACCGACCGGACCGGACGATCGAGGGCCGCGAGGCGTTCGTCGAGTTCATGCGCGATCGCCGGCCGATGAAAGACACCACTCACGACGTGCGGGCGGTCTACACGGCGGAGACGGGCGTCGCCGTCCGTGGCCGGCTGCTCGACGGCGGAGGCGAACCGCTGTTTTCGTTCGTCGACGTGTTCGAGTTCGTCGACGGGACGATCGGCGCGATCTATACACACACGCGCTAGCCCGCGCGCCACGTCGCCGCGATCAGGAGCGCGGCCCCGACGATCAGGACGACCGGAACGAGCATCGCCGTCTCGATCCCGTAGACGCCCGTTATCACGCCCATGATCGTCGGCACGATCGCCATCCCGACGTAGGTCGCGCCCGTGGAGGCCGCATTGACGGGGCCGCTGTACTCGCTTGCGGCCTCGA
>JAWARX010000307.1:0-3396 GCA_038893155.1 Halalkalicoccus sp. | reverse complement strand
GCGGTTCACTCGCGAGGACCCCCTCTTCGTCAACAAGGAGCTGTTGGAGATCAACCACCTTCCCGACGAGGGTCGGACCGCCGGGCGCGACGAGGAGATCAAGCTGCTTGCCAACGCCGTAAACCCCGCTATTTTCGGCCAGAGTCCGAGTAACATTCTCATCTACGGCAAGACGGGCACGGGAAAATCGCTGTGTGCGAAACACGTTTCGGGGCGGCTCGTCGATGCCGCCGGGGGCGAAGGAGTGAACGCCGCGTTCGCCTACGTCGACTGCGCCCAGGACACCACGGAGACGCAGGCGGTTCAGACGATCGCAAGCGGGCTCAACCGCTCGGAAGAGACGGGCATCAACATCCCCGATAAGGGGATCAGCACCGCAACCTACTACAAGCGCCTCTGGCGCATTCTCGACGATTCCTACGAGGTGGTGCTCATCATCCTCGACGAGATCGACAAGCTCGCGGACGACGCCATCCTGATGCAGCTTTCCAGAGCAGGCGAGGCGGGCAAGCTCACCGATTGTAAGATCGGCGTCGTCGGGATCAGCAACAAGATCCGGTACAAAGACCGCATGGACGAACGGGTGAAATCGAGCCTCTGTGAGCGCGAGTTCGTCTTTCCCCCGTACGACGCCTCCCAGCTGGGCGAGATCATGGAAGCCCGTCGTGACGCCTTCCGCGAGGGCGTACTGGACAACGGCGTGATCCCGCGGGCGGCCGCGCTCGCCGCGCGCGAACACGGCGACGCGCGAAAGGCGATCGATATCCTCCGGTACGCCGGCGAGATCGCCCAGTCAACGGGGCAAGACCGAGTCCAAGAAGGGTTCGTCACCGACGCGAGAAAGCGCGCCGAGACCGACCGATTCCGCGAGCTCATCCGGGGTTCGACGCCCCACTCGCGGTACGTGCTTCACGCCCTGACGATCCTCTCGCTCAACGAACCCGGCGCGGAGGGATTTCGAACCACCGCGGTCTACGACGTCTACGAGGAGATCTGCAGACAGGAGGGGACCGACTCGCTCTCGTTACGCCGGGTTCGAGATCTCCTGAAAGAGCACGCGTTTCTCGATATCATCGAGCAGTCGCGCCACAGCGGCGGCAGCGCCGAGGGTAGCTACACGAACCACCGCCTGCTCGAGGACTCGGACGTGGTCCGGGACGTGCTCGTCGAGCAGCCCTGACCCATCCGACCCCGACCTCGTGCGGCCTCCATCCGGTCCCGGTTTCGCATGGCCTCCGTTCGTCCTGTCGGGGACCGGAGCACCGAACAGCTCGACGCCCACGGTCTTCGCTCACTGGCCCCATATCCGCGGATCGGACGGCTCACCGGCGCGAATCGGCTCGTTTCACCGGAAATTCGGTGTACGTCCCCTCACCAGCATCCGGCGGGTTTCACCGGAAACCCGGTGTGTTCCGGGGATAGGTACGCTGAAGGGGACAGAACCCCGAGAGCGGGTAATGACCGTCTCGCGCCGCGACAGCGTGGTCTCGCCCGCCGAGATCGACGGGGGCGTCCTCGTGAGTCGGGCCCGTGAGCTTCCGGATCTCTCTTACCGCTCGGTTCTCGCCGGTCTCGACGCCCCCAGAATCCACTGGGCGGCTCCCGACGGCCTGGAAACGATCGGCGGCGGCGTCGCGGCTCGGCTCCAGGCCGAGGGAGCGGACCGGTTCGATGTCCTGCGAGAAGGGGCGGATCGGCTCTTTGCCGGGAGCGATACCGATTGTCCGAACCCGGCCCGTCCGCGGGCGTTCGGCGGCCTCGCGTTTCACGCCGGCCACGAACCCGCCCCGCCGTGGGAGGGGTTTTTCGCCGCCGAGTTCGTCGTCCCCCGGATCCAGCTCACCCGAACCGACGAGACGACGTGGCTCACCTGTTCGCGATACGACGACGAGGGGAACGCAGAGCGGGTCGAGCGCGAACTCGAGGCGGTTCGGGCGGCGCTCGCCGACCACCCGGCGATGCAGCCGAACGCCGCCCCGCCCGGCATCGACTCGACTCATCTCCTGACCTCGCGCGAGGAGTGGACCGAACAGGTTCGACGCGCGACCGACCGGATCGCCGCGGGTTCGCTCAGAAAGGTCGTCCTCGCACAGGCGCTCGAAGTCGACCTCGAGACCCCGATCGAGATCCCCGGCGTGCTCGAACGCCTTCGCAGGACCTACCCCGACTGCTACCGGTTCCTGATCGAACCGACCGACGCGGCCGGCTTCTTCGGCGCGCCGCCCGAGCGGCTGGTTTCGCTCTCGGGACGGCAGGTCGAAACCGAGGCGCTGGCCGGCTCGGCCGCCCGGGGGGAGACGCCCGAAGAAGACCACGAGCTTGCGGTTTCGCTGCGCGGAAGCGAGAAGATTCAGCACGAACAGGGCGTCGTCGTCGAGACGATCCGCGAGCAGCTCGAACCGCTCGGCTCGGTGTCCGTCGAAGAGCAGACCGTCAGAAAACTCGCGACGATCCAGCACCTCCGGACGCCCATTCGAGCGGACCTCGACGCAGACGAACACGTCCTTTCGATCGTCGAGGCGCTTCACCCCACGCCCGCGGTCGGCGGCCTTCCGCCCGACGCGGCGTGGGAGACGATCCGCGAAACGGAACGGTTCGAACGGGGCTGGTACGCCGCCCCGGTCGGCTGGTTCGACGCCGCGGGCGACGGCGAGTTCGCTGTCGCCATTCGCTCGGGCGTCGCGACCGGGGACCATCTCACGCTGTTCGCTGGCAACGGGATCGTCGGGGACTCGGACCCCGACGAAGAGTGGGGGGAAGTCCAGCTGAAGTACCGCCCGATCCTCGACGCGCTGGGCGACGGCACCGACGGATGACCCACGCGAACCGCGCGACGCTCTGGGGACGCGTCGTCGCCGACGAACTCGCGAAATCCGGCGTCACGGACGTCTGTATCGCCCCCGGAAGCCGATCGACACCGCTGACAGTGGCGTTCGCGGCCCACGACTCCATCGAGATCCACTCCCATCTCGACGAGCGCTCGGCGGCCTTCTACGCGCTCGGACGCGCAAAGCGCACCGGCCGGCCCACGCCGTTGGTCTGCACCTCCGGGACCGCCGCCGCGAACTTCCACCCCGCGGTGATCGAGGCCTCACCGGCGCGGGCCCCCATGCTCCTCCTGACCGCGGAGCGCCCCGCCGAACGGCGCGCCCCGGGCGCGAACCCGCCGACCTTCTGCGGGCCGGCCACCTGCTGCAGCTGCGAGCGGACCCGCTGCTCCGTGGCCGGCTGCCCGTCGGGCCAGTGCACATCGCGCAGGCGGAAGATGTAGGACAGGCCGTCGTCCGTGACGATCCAGCTTTGCGCGAGGCCCGGGACGACTTCGCCGTTCTCGTCCATCCGCACCAGGCCCTGGTGCGTGGCGGCGCGCAGATGCTGCGCCGCGAGCGGCAGGCG
>JAWARX010000306.1:0-3400 GCA_038893155.1 Halalkalicoccus sp. | reverse complement strand
CTGATCGGCCGAGAGACCGACGCGTTCGAGCAGCCCCTTCGCGCGCTCGCGTCGGTCTTCCTTGCTTCCGATCCCGTGGACCGCGAGCGGCTGGGTGATGACCTGCCCGATCGTCATCCGCGGGTCGAGGCTCGAATACGGGTCCTGAAAGACGATCTGGGCCTGCTTTCGAAACGAACGGCCGATGTCGCTCCCGATCTCCTCGCCATCGAACTCGATGGTGCCGTCCGTCGGATCCTGGAGTCGGAGCAGCGTCTCGCCGGTCGTCGACTTCCCGCAGCCGGACTCGCCGACCAGTCCGAGCGTCTCGCCCCGGCGGATGTCGAAGCTGACGCCGTCGACCGCCCGGATCGCGACCGGCTCGTAGAAGTACTTCTGCAGACCGTCGACGCGCAGTAGTGGCTGTTCACTCATCGAAGTATCCCTCCGAAAGCGCCCGCGACCGATCGTACTCGCGCTCTGCGAGCACGCACCGTACCGAGTGTCCCTCGCCCGCGTCGAACTCCGGGGGATGGGAGAGACACTCCTTCATCGCCTTCGGACACCGGTCCGCGAAGTAACACCGATCGCCCATCTCGTGATCCAGCAGGCTCGGCACGTTCCCGGGAATCGGCTCCAGCCGGCCGCTCGCGCCCTCGATATCGGGGACGCTTCCGAGTAGCCCCTGCGTGTAGGGGTGGACCGCGTCCTCGAAGACGTCCTCTAGACTCCCGCGCTCGACGATCTCGCCGGCGTACATCACGCCGACGCGATCGCACATCCGCGCGACGACGCCCAGGTTGTGGGTGATCAGCACGATGCTCATGTCCGTCTCGTCCTGCAGGCGATCGAGCAGCGCGAGGATCTGGGCCTGGATCGTGACGTCGAGCGCCGTCGTCGGCTCGTCGGCGATCAGCACGTCGGGTTCACCCGCCAGCGCCTGCGCGATCATCGCCCGCTGGAGCATGCCTCCCGAGAACTGGTGGGGATACTCCTCGGCGCGCTCCGTGGGATCGGGGATGCCGACGAGTTCGAGCAGTTCTATCGCCCGCTCGTGGCTCTCCTCGGAGACGTATCTCCGCGAGGGCATGACCGTGCTCGCGAGGTAGCTCCCCAGACCGAACTCGCGCGTTTTCGCCCGCGTCGAACGCGGGTTCGCGACGGCTCGGCCCCGGACCTCGACGGCTTCCGCGATCTGCTCGCCGACGGTGATCGAGGGGTTGAAGCTGCTCATCGCGTCCTGGAAGATCATGCTGAAGGCGCTTCCTCTGAGCGAGTGGCGCTGTCGTTCGGGGAGCGCTCGCAGGTCGACGTACTCGCCGTCGACGGCATCGGCGGGAGCCGACTGTGCCAGTTCGGCGTTCCGAAACCAGATCCGTCCATCAGTAATGCGTCCGGGCGAGTCGATCAGGTCGATCAGCGAGCGGGCGGTGACGGACTTGCCCGAGCCGCTCTCGCCGACGATGCCGAACACCTCGCCGTCCTCGACCGTGAAGCTGACGCCCTCGACGGCGTTGACCTGTCCCTCCTCGGTGAAAAACCGGGTGTGGAGGTCCTCAACGCGGAGCAGTGGAGCCATTCAGACACCACCCTCCCCTTCGATGCTCGGATCGAGCGCGTCGCGCAGCCAGTCACCGAGCAGGTTCACCGACACCACGCTCAGCAGGATGGCGATCCCGGGGATCGTCGAGATCCACCACGCCGTGGCGAGGTAGCCCCGGCCCTGTGCGATGTCGTAGCCCCACGAGAGCGTCGTTCCCGAGAAACCGAGAAACGAGAGCGCGCTCTCTAAGAGGATGATCGCGGCGACCTGGATCGTCGCGAGGACGATGATCGGCGTCAGGCTGTTGGGAAGCACGTGTCGCCGGAGGATCGTCCAATCGGAGGCCCCGATCGAGCGGGCGGCCTTGACGTACTCCTCGCTTCTGATCGAGAGGGCCTCCCCGCGGGCGACGCGGGCGAACCAGACCCAGTTGACGAGCGCCACCACGAGGGTGACGGTCCCCGGTAAGGCGAACGACTCGGGCATGCCCTCGATCAGCCCCAGCTGCACGAGCGGATCCGGGATCCAGACGACGCTCGCGCCGAACAGCCCGATCAGGGCGATCGCGAGCACGAGCGACGGAAAGGCGAGCATGATGTCCGCACCGCGCATCAGCGTGTCGTCGGTCCGCCCGCCGAAGTAGCCCGCGGCGAGGCCGTAGGGCACGCCGATGCCGGCGGCGATCCCCGTCCCGAGCAGGCCGACCATGAGCGAGGTTCGAGCGCCGTAGATGAGCCTCGAAAGCATGTCGTGGCCGAACTGGTCGGTCCCGAGCGGGTGGTCCCACGTCGGTTCGATCGTGCGCTCGACGCGCTCGGTCTCGCCGTCGACCAGCTGGGTGGTGGTTTCGGTCTGCGTGAAGCCGATCGGCGGGGTCTGGCCGGTCTCCAGTCCCTGTGCCGTGGGATTGTGGGGCGCGAGCACGGGCGCAAACACCGCCATCAGGACGATGACGATCAGGAGCACGAGCCCGATCTTCGCGAGCAGGCTCCGTTTGAACTCCGCCTTCAGACTGCGCTTTACGCGCGGTGAGATCATTCGGTGATCACCCGCGGGTTGACGTACGCGTAGAGAACGTCGACGATCATGTTGATGAGGACGAAGCCGACGCCGATGACGATGAGCGAGCCCTGGATGATGGGCCAGTCGCGGACGCGGATCGCGTCGATCAGCAGGGTGCCGAGCCCGGGCCAGGAGAACACCGCCTCGGTGATGACCGCCCCGCCGATCAGCGTCCCGAGCTGGAGGCCCAACACCGTGATGATCGGGATTAGCGTGTTTCTGAGGACGTGCTTGTAGCGCACGAGCGTCTCGGGCAGCCCCTTCGCGCGGGTGGCGTCGACGTAGTCCTTCCCGAGCTCGTCGACCATCCCGCTTCTGGTCAGACGAGTGATGAGGGCAGTGAAGTAGGTGCCCAGCGCGATCGAGGGCAGGATCATGTGTCTGAGCCAGACCCAGAGCCCCTCGAAGCGGCCGTCGACGATCGCGAGTTCGATCGCCGGGCCCAGCCCGATCGGCCGGCTGCTCGTCGGCAGCCAGCCCAGCTGAACCGAAACGACGAGGATCAGCATGATCCCCAGCCAGAAGTTGGGCGTGCTGATGCCGATCAGCGAGAAGAACGTCGCTCCGTAGTCGGCGGGCTGATGGCGGCGGGTCGCGCTCACGACGCCGAGGGGGATGGCGATGACGACCGCGACGATCGTCGCCGCGACCGCGAGCTCGACGGTTGCGGGAAGCCGCGCGAACACGCGCACGCTGGCCTCCGTTCCCGAGATGTACGAGTAGCCCATGTCGCCCTGGAGCAGGCCCGCGATGTAATCGAGGTACTGGACGTGGATCGGGTCGTTGAGACCGAGATCCTCCGCGATCGCTTCGCGT
>JAWARX010000305.1:0-2746 GCA_038893155.1 Halalkalicoccus sp. | reverse complement strand
GCTTCGACGAGCGCGGCGAGGTGCGAATAATCGCCGCGACCAACCGCTTCGACATGCTCGATCGCGCCATCCTCCGGCCCGGCCGGTTCGACCGGCTCATCGAGGTGCCCGAACCCGACGCCGCAGGCAGGGCGAAGATCCTCGCGATCCACACCGCGGAGATGAACGTCGCCGACTCGGTCGATTTCGAGTCGCTCGCCGAGGAGACGGCGGGCTTCAGCGGCGCGGAACTCGCGAGCCTCTGTACGGAGGCGGGGATGTTCGCGATCCGTGAGGATCGCACCGAGGTCCGCACGGAGGACTTCGAGAGCGCCCTCGAGAAGGTCGCGACGGACTCCGAGAGCGACCCGCGGTACTACGTCTACTGAGTCGTCCGATTCCGACCGGAACCGAACCCCACTTGTTCAACCCGGGCCGACCACGGGTATGAACATCCGGATCGTTCGGGGAAGCGCCACCGCGCCCACCGAGATGGCCTCGTACGACGCCGCCCTCGCCGAGGCCAACGTCCACAACTACAACCTCTCGTACGTTTCATCCGTGATCCCGGCCGACGCGAGCGTCGCGTTCGTCGACAGCGCGCCCGATCTCGGCCCGACTGGCAACGGGCTGACGGTCGTCGAGGCCCGCGCGACGAGCGACGAGAAGCCGGTGAGCGCCGCGCTCGCGTGGGCCGAGAGCGACGAGGGGCCGGGACTGTTCTACGAGGCCGCAGGCGAAGAGTCGCCCGCGGAGTCCCGAAGACGGGCCGAAACCGGCCTTCGGGCGGGGCTGGAGCTTCGCGAGTGGTCGGCCCCCGGACACGAGGTCGTCACCGCGAGCGCCGAGCCCGAGGGCGAGGGGGAGTACGCCACGGCGCTCGTGCTCGCGGTCTACGGCCAGAGCCGCCCGCTCCGATAGGGAGGTCATAACTATCCGATAGATTGTGTAATGTATTTTGTGAAACGGAGACAGATCCTCGTCGGCGTCGGAGCAACGGGAATGGGTGCGCTCGCGGGCTGTCTCGGGAGTGCGCGCGACGACTACCCGTGGCCGGTCGTCGACAGCGAGGCACTGGAGGGGTGGGATCCGCTGAGCGAGCGAACCGACGAGTACGCCGTCTCCTATCGGGGAATCGACGCGCTCTCGGTTCACGAGCGGACCCATCGGTACGACTACACCCCGCTTCGAGAGTCGGTCGTCGCCCTCTCGAACGGCGAGATCGACCGCAGCCTCGCTCGTTTCGTCGCCTCGCGGCTGACCATCGAAGGGATCGGGCGGCGCTTCGTAACGTCCGAGAGGCTCGTCGACGACGCCATGCGCGGGATCGAATCGCGCTTTAGCGCCCGGAACGTCGAGTCAGTCGAGCGAATCGAGCCCGGCGAGCCGGCTCCCAACATCGAGGGCGAACTCGTCGAGTACCGCGGCGAAACCGACGTGCCACCCTTCTCGCGCGAGTTCGACGCCTACGGCGTCTCGATGACCGTCGAGTTCGCGGGCGAGCCGCTGGACACCGAGGGAATCTTCGCGGTCTGGAAACCCGCGGTCGATACGGCCTACGTCGCCGGCGGGATGTATCCGGCCGCGGACGCCCTCGAAACGCTCGTGCCGGGGGCAGCGGGGATCGACCTCGTCGATGCCCTCGATCTCCCGTTCGACCCCGCCGAGTTCCGAAGCGAGATCGTCTCGCTCGTCGAGGCCACCGGATAGGCTCCCACGTAGCCGACGGGTTTTTTATGCGGGGGGCCGTATCGCGGGTGATTCGATTCTATGAACGGAAACACGCCGTACGCGGGGCTGCCGGGGACGACGGACGCTGGCCAGCGGGTGCCCGACGACGTGCCCGAACTCACGGCGGAGCAACGCCGGACGCTCCGGGCGGATCTCTCGCGGATTACGCGTCGCGTCCGGGAGTACCTCCCCGACGAGTACGTCGTCGGCGCGGAGGTCAGTCAGGGACAGATCGGTCCCGAGGCGATGGTCGCAGTCCAGCCGCCGATCGGCCATCCGATCAGCGCCGGCTTCCAGCCCGACCTCGACAGCGAGGAGTACATCACCGAGAACGACCGCGAGGAGGTCGCCCGCGGACTGGCCGCGAGCGCCGCCCTGCAGGTCAAATACGCCATCAGCGACGACGTCTCGCCGACCGCGCGGTAGGCCGTGACCGCTTCTCTCTCGTTTTCCCGTGATGCGTACGACGCGATCCTCGCTCACGCCCGCGCGGGCGCGCCCCACGAGGTCTGTGGCGTTCTGGGCGGCGAGGACGGAAGGGTCACGGCGACCTACCGCGTCCGAAACGTCGCGGACTCTCCACGAACGCGCTACGAACTCGATCCCGAAGAGCAGTTGCGAGCGATCGAGCGCGTCGAATCCGAGGGCGAACTGCTCGGGTTCTATCACTCCCATCCCGCCGGCCCCGCCGAACCGAGCGCGACGGATCGCGCGCAGGCGACGTGGCCCGAGGCCCACTATCTCATCGTCTCGGTGCCCGACGAGCGACTGGGCGCGTGGTACTGGACCGGCGAGGAGTTCCGCGAGACGCGGGTCGAGGTCGACTAATCGTCCGTCAGGTGGGCGGTCGATCGGCCGAAGCCGGCGACGGGGCGCGTCTCGAAGAGGCCGATGATCGCGAACAGCCCGGCGTAGCCGAACACCATCGAGCCGACGGTGCCGGCCACGGCCTCGGCGTACCCACCCGGTTCGACGCCGGCGAGAAGCGCCGTCCCGAGTCCGAAGAGCGCGACGACGCCCGCGAGTTCGGGGGTTC
>JAWARX010000304.1:0-3452 GCA_038893155.1 Halalkalicoccus sp. | reverse complement strand
GGTGCGCTCGGTCTTGATCGCACCCTGACTGGAGGGCTCGATGAGGTTCTCTTCCTCGAGACCCCGCAGTGAGTACCGAACTTTGTGGTGCGGGTAGCCGGTCTCGTTGGACATCTTGACGATCCCGATGGGCTCGTTTTCGATGACCATCTTCAGGACCTGGAGATGTCGTTCGAGCATATCGACTTCTTTCTCAAGCCGGTCTATCATGGCATTTGTTAACTTGTCGTTGCACCTTTTAAGCGTTGCCCTCCGATGGCGGCGAAAACGTATCAGTTCCTACGTTTGACGTGCCAGTAGTTAACGCTTCGGGTTCCACGACGGTCGATCCGGAGACGGGTCGCGAAGCCCCCCGGAGACCGTAATCGGTTTAGCGGCCGGGGAAGAACCCGCGGCTGTTATGACCGTCACCATCGTCGGGTCCCAGCTCGGCGACGAAGGCAAGGGCGGGGTCGTCGATCTGTACGGCGAGTCAGTCGACGTCGTCGCCCGCTATCAGGGCGGCGACAACGCCGGCCACACCGTCGTCCACGGGGGCGAGGAGTACAAGCTCTCGCTCGTCCCGAGCGGCGCGGTCCGCGGGAAGATCGGCGTGCTCGGCAACGGCTGTGTCGTCAATCCCGAGACCCTGTTTTCGGAGATCGACGCCCTTCGAGAGCGCGGGCTCGATCCCGACGTGCGCGTCGCGGAGCGCGCGCACGCCATCATGCCCTACCACCGCGTTCTGGATGGTATCGAGGAGAGCGCAAAGGAGAGTTCGGACCTCGACGCCGGCACCACGGGCAAGGGGATCGGCCCGACCTACGAGGACAAGGTCGGCCGGCGGGGGATCCGGATCGGCGACCTGCTCGATCCCGATTCCCTGCGCGAGAAACTCGAGTACGTCGTCCCCCAGAAGCGCGCGCTCGCAGAGGACGTCTTCGGGGCTACGACCGACGAGGCGTTCGACATCTCCAGTCTCTACGAGCAGTACCGCCGCTTCGGCGAGCGCCTCGCCGAAGAGGGAATGACCGTCAACGCCGGGGCCTTTCTCACCGAACGGATCGACGCGGGCGAGACCGTGATGTTCGAGGGCGCACAGGGAACCTCGATCGACATCGACCACGGCGACTACCCGTTCGTGACCTCCTCGAACCCCACGGCGGGCTACGCCGCGACCGGTACCGGCGTCGGCCCGACGGTCGTCGGACGCGGCGAGGTGATCGGGATCGTCAAAGCCTACCTCACGCGCGTGGGCACTGGAGAGCTCCCCACGGAACTCGGCTCCGTCGAGGGCCAGACGTTCGAAGACGGCGGCCGTCCCGAGATGAGCGACCTCGCCACCACGATCCGGGACGAAGGCGGCGAGTACGGCACCGTCACCGGCCGCCCGCGGCGGGTCGGCTGGCTCGACGTGCCGATGATCCGCCACGCCGCCCGCGTCAGCGGATTCACGGGAATCGTAATCAACCACGTCGACGTGCTCGCGGGACTGAACGAGGTCGAGGTCGGCCACTCCTATACGCTCGACGGCGAGGAGCTGCTGACGATGCCCCCCACGAGCAAGCAGTGGGCCCGCTGTGAGGTGAACTACCGGACGTTCGACGGCTGGCCCGACGTCGATTGGGAGGAAGTCGCACGCGAGGGCTACGACGCCCTCCCCGGAAACGCCCGGAGCTACCTGGAGTACATCGGCGACGAACTCGACGCGCCGATCTACGCGGTCGGTGTCGGGCCGGGACGCGAGCAGACGGTCGTCGTCGAGTCGCCGTTCGACTGACGGTACGGGGAGTCATCAGGGTCGGCGTCGGGCCGTCCGCGAGAGCGGGACCGGACTCCGACGAGCCGTCCCGGAACCCGGCCGGCTGCGCGGCTCGGCACCCCGGATCCGGACGTTCCTTTTCGCGCGCTGTCATCTACGCCGCCACCGGAAGCGAGGAGCCGCCGCCCGATCGTCCGGGTCTGTGGCAACGATTGCACGCAAATTCCGCGAACTAGATCCTTATATAGATCCTATTCCCTAATAACCAGGACAAGTGAATACTTTTTCTCTCTATTTAGAGATCATGTAAACACAGACTGTTATGTGTCGAAGTTCCGTCGTCGATGACGTGACGAACGAAAACCACGAACGGACTGCTGGTGGAACGGGCACGACGGGGAGGCGGACGTTTCTGAAGGGGACGGCGGCCGCCGTCGGTACTGGCGCGTTGGCAGCCGGCGGGACCGCCAGCGTCGCCGGAAACGAGGGCGAGGCGGCCGAATCGGTTCCCGACGCGGCCGAGGCATCCGAGCGACGCGGTCCGCACACCGGTCGACCGCCGACCCGCAGCCAGCGGGGGATGGTCGCGACTCCACACTACCTCGCGAGCGCCGCCGGGACGGACGCGCTTCGCTCGGGCGGCAGCGCCGTCGACGCAGCGATCGCTGCCAACGCCGTGCTCTCGGTCGCGTATCCGCATATGGCCGGGCTCGGCGGCGACGGCTTCTGGCTGATCCACGACGGCGACGACGTCCGCGCGCTGAACGCGAGCGGCCCCGCCGCCGCGGACGCGACCCGCGAACGCTACTCGGGGTACGACGAGCTACCCGACCGTGGCCCGGAGTCGGCGATCACGGTCCCCGGCGCGGTCGACGGCTGGCGCGTCGCCCACGATGCGTACGGGGCACTCGACTGGTCGGATCTCTTCGCCGACGCGATCCACCACGCACGCGAGGGCGTCCCCGTC
Organism: Halalkalicoccus sp.; assembly: GCA_038893155.1. Classification (GTDB taxonomy): domain Archaea; phylum Halobacteriota; class Halobacteria; order Halobacteriales; family Halalkalicoccaceae; genus Halalkalicoccus. The sequence goes on along the minus strand of JAWARX010000304.1, from coordinate 744 downwards.
GGCCACTCCCTCGCCGACTGGCTGGAGATCGACGAGCCGATCCTCGAACACTACCCCGAAACCGCTTCGATCCTCCTGCCCGGTGGCGAGCGCCCCGAGGAGGGCGATCGACTCGTCCAGTCGGACCTCGCGGACTCGATCGAGACGGTCGCGACCGAGGGCCCACGTGCGGGCTTCTACGAGGGCCCGCTGGCGGAGCAACTCGCGTCGCCGGAGGGATCGCCGCTTTCGCCCGCCGACCTCGCCGCGTTCGAGGCCGAGTGGGTCGACCCGATCTCGACGACCTACCGGGGCCACACCGCCTACAACTTCCCGCCGAACACGCAGGGGTTCGCCGCACTACAGGTGCTGAACCTCCTCGAGGGGTTCGATGTGGAGTCGTGGGGCGACGATACGGCCGACTACTACCACCACATGGCGGAGGCGGTCAAGGTCGCCTTCGCGGATCGCGACGAGTGGCTCACCGATCCCCGCTTCGTCGACATCCCCCTCGACCGCCTGCTGGACCCTTCCTACCTCCGGGAGCGGGCCTCGCTCGTCGACAGGGAGCGGGCGATGACGATGGAGGACGTCGACGCCGGCATCGCCTTCGGCGGTGACGCCGACCGGCGCTCCCCCGGCGGCGACACCTGCGCGTTCCAGGCGGTCGACGGCGACGGTCTGGTCGTGTCGGTGATCCAGTCGATCTACCACGACTTCGGCACCGCGGTCGTCGGCGGCGACACGGGCATCATCCTCCAGAAC
>JAWARX010000303.1:0-3459 GCA_038893155.1 Halalkalicoccus sp. | reverse complement strand
TTGATCACCCATTCCTCGCTGTCGCGCTCGGCGTGGCACCCGACGTTCGCCAGGTCCGACCCCGCCGACGGCTCCGAACCGGAGCAGGACCTCCTCCGCCTCGGGCGTCCCGAGGGAGACGCTGCGTCGGTACCAGGCGACGCCCGTGTACTCGCGGTGGGCGTCGTGCTCCTGCCAGGCGTGGGGGATTTCGACGCTCTCCGCGCGGTCGGGCCACTCGCTCGCCGGTTCGTGCCAGCCGTCGCCGTCGCCTCGTCGCTTCGGGTCCGTCGTGAACTCCCAGGGACCGTTCAGTGCGATCGTCCGCCGATAGTCGTCCGTCAGTTGTGTCATGTAGTTCGTATACGTGTAGTAGGTCGGTCGAAAGCGGGGCTTTCAGGGTACCGGCTCATCGGACACCGGCCGTTCCGGCTCCGCGCCCGCCAACAGGTTCTCTCCGGTTTGAATATCGAAGATGTGGACGTTCTCGGGGTCGAACGTGAGTTCGACCCGTTCGCCGACGGCCGGCTTCACGCTGTTGGGAACGCGGACGCGACACTCGGTGCCGCCGACGTCGAGGTAGACGAAGTTATCGCTACCGGCGACCTCGACGACCTCGACCGTCGCCGAGATAGCGTTCTCTCCGGCGGCGTCGAGCGCGACGTCCTCGGGTCGGATCCCGAGTTCGAGACCCCTTCCGGTGTGTCCTCGGGCGATCGTTTCGGCCATCGAGGTCGGCACCTCGTACGTCAGTCCCTCGCCGACGAGGCTCGTCCCATCGAGGTCGACCTCGAAGAAGTTCATTGACGGGCTGCCGATGAAGTCGGCGACGAATCGGTTCGCCGGGCGGTTGTACACCTCGTCGGGCGTGGCGAACTGCTGGAGTTCGCCCCCGTCGAGGACGACGATCCGGTCGCTCATCGTGAGCGCCTCGTGCTGGTCGTGGGTGACGTAGATCGTCGTCGTTCCCAGCTCCTCTTGCAGGCGCTGGAGCTCGGTTCGCATGTGGACCTTGAGCTTCGCGTCGAGGTTCGACAGCGGCTCGTCCATCAGGAAGATCTTCGGGTCGCGAACGATCGCTCTACCCGTGGCGACGCGCTGTTGCTGGCCGCCCGAGAGCTCGTTCGGTTTGGCGCCGAGCTGGTCCGCGATGCCCATCATCTCGGCGGTCTCTCTGACTCTGCTATCGATCTCCTCCTCGGAGAGATCCGTCGTCAGCTTCAGCCCGTAGGACATATTCTTTCGAACCGACATGTGGGGGTACAGCGCGTAGTTCTGGAACACCATCGCGATGCCGCGCTTCTGGGGTTCGACGCCCCTGATGCTCTCCCCGTCGATTCGGATATCACCGCCGGTGATATCCTCGAGGCCGGCGATCATGCGAAGCAGCGTCGACTTGCCCGCGCCCGACGGGCCGACGACCGTGATGAACTCGCCGTCCTCGATATGGGCGTCGAATCCTTCGATCGCCACGAACTCGTCGCCGTAGACCTTTCGCACGCCGTCGAACGTGACCGACGCGGTGTTGTTCTGGTTACTCATGGGTCGTTCCTCGTTCGGTGTCTCTTCTCTCTTTCATCGCATCCGTTTCGGTCGTGCTGCTGTCGGTTCGCCCGCGCGGGGAGTCGATGCCTCGTCGGTCGGTGAAACGCGTGGTGGTCATGTGTCTGTGGTCGGTGTCGGACGGCGATCGGTTTCGGAGACGCCGGCGACGAACTCGACGTGAAACGCGAAGGCGACGCCCGCAAACAGCAGGACGACGGCGACGGTCAGCAGCGACGTGACCGCGAGTAGCCCCGCGGTCACGATGGCGAGGACGGCTGCGCCGACGCCGTGGCGGGCCGTCCATCCGACGCCCGTCGAAAGCGCCCTCGTAGCCGATTCGCCCTCGGCCAGCTCGACGAACGTCGGAACCGACACGATCCAGGCGTAGACCGCCGCGTTGAGGGCGATCAGCGCCAGAGCGCCGAACAGCGCCGTGCCGGTTCGAGCGTAGGCGAGGGCGTACGTCGCCGCGACGGCGAGTACCGCGAGCGGGAACAGCCCGATCAAGGTCGCGTGGACGAACTGCCGGCGGACGGTTCTCGTGACCGCCGTGCGGTCGATGCCGTCTCCCGCCCGGAGCGAGAGCACCGCCCGGTACGCGCCGACGGTCGCCGGCCCGATCGTGACGACCGGGAGCACGGCCAGAAACCAGCCGACGCTGATCCAGACGACGGACGTGAGGTTCGCCCAGACGAACCGTCCCGTCGAGCGGAGCGTGACGTACAGAGGGTCGAGCTCCGAGCGATCGGTCCCCGTCATTTGACTGTCCCCTGCATCTCGACGGCTTTCACGAGGTGGCTCTGGAGCGCCAGGAATACGAGCAACAGCGGCAGCGAGGCGATGACCGCCGACGCCATTATGATCCCCGGCTCGGTGGTCCCCATGCTGTCCTGAAGCGTCACCAGCCCGACCGGCAGCGTGTACATCGACTCCCGTTGGAGGATCACCAGCGGCCAGAGGAAGGCGTTCCACGTCCAGATGAAGATGAACAGCCCCAGCGCGGCGAGCGCCGAACGCATCAGCGGCAGGATGATGTGCGTGAAGATGCGAAGCCGCGAGAACCCGTCGAGCCGCGCGGCCTCCTCCAACTCGTCGGGAATGTCCTTGAAGAACTGCACGAGCATGAACACGCCAAGCGGGCCCGCCGCGCTCGGTAGGACGACCCCCCACAGCGAGTTGACGAGGCCGAGCTCCGAGGCAATCATGAACACGGGAACCAGGTTCACGATGCCGGGCACCATGAAGCTCGCCACGATGACCGAGAAGACAACCTTCCGGCCCGGCCACTCGAGACGGGTCAACGAGTAGGCGATCATCGCGTCGATCAACAGCACGACGACGGTCGTGATCGCCGCCAGCACGACAGTGTTTATCGTCCACTGGATAATCTGCGTGCCCGTGAGCAACTGAACGTACCAGGTGAACGTGATGTCGCTCGGAACCAGATGCGGGACCGCCGAATACACCTGTTCGCGCGGTTTGATCGACGTCGCGAACATCCACCAGTACGGCACGAGAAACAGGAGCGCCGTGCCGTACAGCGCGACGTACACCCCGATGGTGCGGAGCCGCTGGCGGTCGATCGTTACGGTTTCCGCGAGGGTTCGGGTGTCGGTGCTCATCTACTCGGTCCCTCCGAGGTAGTAGAAGCTGACCGCCGAGACGGCGATCAGGATCATGAACAGCACGTAGCCGATGGCGGCGGCGTACCCGAACTCGTTGGCCGAGAACGCCGAGGTGTACAGATACATGACGATCGTGGTGGTCGAGAACGACGGTCCGCCGTCAGTCATAATAAAGGGCTGGCCGAACACCTGGAACGAACCGACGAACGACGTGATGACGACGAAGATCAGCGGGTTCTTCATCTGCGGGACGGTGATGTCGACCATCATTCGCCAGCTGCTCGCGCCGTCCAAGCGCGCGGCCTCGTAG
>JAWARX010000302.1:0-3472 GCA_038893155.1 Halalkalicoccus sp. | reverse complement strand
GTTGCCGATTCTGATTCTCAGTTCGACCATCATTTTTAGGCGGGCCGAAAATACGAAACTGTTTTGTACTTTTAGGTGAGCCTAATTCGTATGGTACGAGACGGAGGCGAGAGCAGGGGGGCAACGCGCAGGGAGTACGTGAAGTACGGCGGGGCGGTCGCCGGCCTCGGCCTGCTCGCTGGGTGTACCGGGGGCGAGAGTGGCGAGAGTGCCGGAAACGAAGGAGGGGACGAATCGAGCGACGGGAACCCGACGGAGAAACGGGAGGTCTGCATCGAGCCCGTGGGCTGTCTGGAGTTCGAAGCGCCCCCCGAAACGTACGCCACCTACAAGGAGGCGTGGGCGGAGTTCGGCGTCGCACTCGGCGTCGGCGACCGGCTGGTCGGAACGGATATCGAGTTCGGTGCGGTCGATCGGCTCAACGAACTGTTCTACGAGCAGTTGCCCGGCGTCAGCTTTCCGGGGACCGAGGAGGGCGTGGTCGATCTTCGAGGCGGTGGCGAGTCCATCGACAAGGAGGTGTTCTACGAGATGGACGCCGAGGTCCACCTGATGGATCCGAACCTCCCGCGGATCTACTTCGAGTGGAGTGAGGGGGACGTAGAAGAGATCGAGGAGAACGTGGGGCCCTTCTTCGGGAGCTTCGTTCGGCGCGAGCGCGACGAGAAGTGGGGCGACTACGAGTTTTACACGCTCTACGAGGCCTTCGAGATCGTCGCGCAACTGTTCGACCGCGAGGATCGCTACGAGGCGTTCGCCGACCTTCACGACGAGATGCTCGCGGAGATCGACTCGCGACTGCCACCCGAGGGCGAGCGCCCGGCGATCGGGCTGCTCAACGGTGGATCGGCCCCGGAGGCCGGGGAGTTCTACGTCATGGACATCGCCGACGAGGGGTACGAGATGAAACAGTACCGGGATCTGGGGATCGAAAACGCGTTCGAGGGGGCCGAAACCGGCGAACACGGCCAAACGGATTACGAAACGTTGCTCGAGTACGATCCCGACCAGCTGTTCGTCCACTGGGGGATCACGGAGACCGAGGAGGATTTTTACGAAAAATACGTCCGCCCGATGGAGGAGAGCTCCGCTGGCAGCCGTCTGACCGCGGTGCAGAACGAGGCGGTCTACCCGGCGGGCACCGCGGAACAGGGCCCGATCACGAACCTCTTTCAGACCGAGCTGCTCGCGCGGGATCAGTATCCCGAGGAGTTCGGCGACGAGGAGCTGTTCGACCGCGATCGTGTCGTGGAGATCATCGAGGGAGACGTCTAACATGAGCGACAACGGCGCGGTTCGACAGGCGGGACCGACGCGACGAGAGTATCTAAAGGGAAGCGGCGCGGTCGTCGGTGGCGGCCTGCTGGCGGGCTGTACCGGTGGCGGGGACGACGGCTCCGGTGAGTCGGACGACGAACCCGGCGGTGGATCGGACGCCGGCGGGAACGGCGAGGACGCCTACACCGTCGAGCTGTCGCCCGTCGGCGAGGTCGAGTTCGACGGGGTACCCGAAACGGCGGCGTCGGACCTCGGAATCTGGGCCGACACCCTCGCGTCGTTCGGGCAGGCAGACCGCTTGATCAACCTACGTGATCCTGATACCAAGGTGACCTCGCATTTCGACCAGTTGCCGGGCGTCGAGTTCGACCTCAATGAGGTCTCGAATTTCGACCCTGCGGAGAAGGAACTATACTACGAAGTCGATCCGGACGTGTTCCACGTTGACCCGATATTCCGGAAGATGTGGGACGACTGGGACGATAGCGATATCGATGAAGTGGTCGAGAACGTTGCACCGTTTTTCGCAAACGAAGGCAGTCGTATCGCCACCGGTGAGTACGTAGAGGACCGCGAGTACGAATTTTACACGCTCGACGAACTCACCGAGAAGTTCGCGCAGGTTTATCGGGCTGAAGACCAGGCCCAGGCACTCGCTGAGGTTCGGAACGACCTGATCGAGGGGATTCAGTCGAATCTGCGCTCGGAAGACGAACGGCCCTCGGTCGGGAGAGTCCTCTTCTATGATGGTGAAGTCTACCCGTACTTGTTCGACGGCCCCGGATTCGGGAAATCCCATCTACGTCCGATGGAGGCCGAGGACGTGTTCGCTGATTCGAAGCAGGTCTACGAACGAGAGGGAGGAACGATCGATCTGGAGGGGCTGCTGGAACGCGATCCGGACGTTCTGCTCTTCTTCGGTGGCATCGGGTACTGGTTCGACGCGTACGAGGAGACGAAAGAGGAGCTCGAAGCCGATTCGGTCGGTCGGGAGCTGGCGGCGATCCGGAACGACCGGTTCTACCGTGGCGGAACGTTCGATCAGGGCATTCCGTTGAACCTGTTCCAGCTCGAAATGACGGCCAAACAGCTGTACCCCGACCAGTTCGGCGAGTGGCCCGGGTTCGAAGAACAGCGCGTGCTGCCCGAAATCCCCGAGGACGAACAGCTGTTCGACCGCCAGCGGGTTGCAGATATCATCAACGGAGACATCTGAACATGAGTGACAACGACGCGATTCGACAGACAGGACCGACGCGCAGAGAGTACGTCAAATACGGCGGCACGATCGTCGGCGGAAGCCTGCTCGCGGGCTGTACCGGCGGCGGTAGTGAGGGGGGCGATGAATCGAACGAGGAGTCCGGAACGAACGGCGACGAGGACGAACGCTATACGGTCGAGCTGTCGCCCGTCGGCGAGGTCGAGTTCGAGGGCGTCCCCGAGTCGGCGATGGTCTACAGCCCGCAGTACGTCGACATGCTCGTCGCCTACGGCCACGAGGGGGCGATCAACTCGATCAATTTCCCCGAGAACTTCTACACGGGCTACTACGAGGCCTTAGAGGGCGTCGCGTTCGACCCGATGGACGTCCCCGCGGTGTTCGACCAGGACGCCGGCACCGTCGACAAGGAGTTCCTCTACGAACTCGATTCGGACGTTCACCTCATCGATCCCCACTGGTTCGTCACCTTCGACGGCTGGGACTGGGACGATATCGACGAGATCGAGCAGAACGTCGGGCCCTTCTTCGCGAACCGCTACAGCCGCGAGAACAACTTTGAGGGCGACGAGCGACTCGACGCCGAGGAGTACGAGTACTACACCGCCTGGGAGCTCTACGGCACGGTCGCGGACGCCTTTCGGGCCGAGGAGCGCTGGAGCGCCCTGCGGGAGATCCGCGATGCGATGGTCGACGAGATCGAATCCGGGCTCCCCCCCGAGGAGGAACGGCCCTCCGTCGGGCTGGTCAGCTACTGGGAGGGCGAGTTTTCACCCTACCGGATCCTCCAGCCGGGCTTCGGTCAGTCCCAGTATCACCCCCTGGAGCCCGAGGACGTCTTCGCCGAGAGCGACCGCACCTACAGCGAGAACTACGAGGCGACCTACGACTTCGAGGGGCTCTTGGAGTTCGATCCCGACGTGCTGATCCAGTTTTCGGGGATCACTGCCCCCGCGGAGGGCGAGGCATCGTTCG
>JAWARX010000301.1:0-3488 GCA_038893155.1 Halalkalicoccus sp. | reverse complement strand
CCTGCTCGCGAACGTCGGGGACGCGAAGACGCTGATCATTCACCCGGCCTCGACGACCCACCAGCAGCTCTCCGAAGAGAAGAAGCTCGCGAGCGGCGTCACCGAGGACCTCGTGCGGATCTCGGTCGGGATCGAGGACCCCGCGGACATCGTCGCCGGTCTGGAGCGGGCGATCGAACAGGCTTAGGCTCGACAGAGCACGTCGAGCTGGTGGGCGACGTAGATCAGTTCGTCCCGCCGAAGCTGCTCGCGCCGCGCCCCGAGCCACGCGTCGAGCGCACCGCCGAGTTCGTCGGCCAGCGCCCCCTCGACCGTATCGAGGATGTGCGAGAGGAAGGCCCGCTCGTCGCCGCTGTAGGGCGGATAGACCACCCAGTCCGAGCTCCCGGCGGCGAGGATCTCGCCGTCCGCAGCGGGAACCGCCGAGAGGAGTCGCCGCCCCGTCTTGCTCGATCCCTTCCGGTCCATGTCACGGTGGTACGCCCCGATCACCCGGTCGTCGAGCGGGTGGGCGGGCTCGAAGATCGTTCCGCCGTCGAAGGTGATCGGGAAGTACGCGACCCCCTCCGGAGCGAGCGCGTCGAACAGCGCGGGGAGCGCGTCGTCGAGATCGACGAGATCGAGAACCGCCTGTGCGACCAGCAGTTCGTACTCCTCCTCGTCGGTCAGCAGTTCGAAAGCGTCCCCGACGACGAGCGAGACCGCCGCGTCGTTCCGGACGAGCCGGTCGCCCTCCGTCGAGAATCCGGCGTCGAGGAGGTGCTCGCGGGCTGCGGCGACGCTTTCGGGCCGGCGGTCGATCGCGGTGTACGCGACCCGTTCGGGAAGCACGCCCCAGCCGAGCAGTCGTGTGATCCCGGTACCGACGCCCGCGCCGATCTCGACCACTCGAAGCGGGCTCTCGGGTAGTTCTGTCCGGAGACGATCGAGCACCCGACGGTTCAGCGCGCGGTCGTCGACGCTGCGTTTCGCGCGCAAGTAGTTCTGAAAGCTCACGGGTAGGTCAACACCGTTCCGATCGCCTCGTCGGGTCGCTCCGCGAGCAGTCGGTAGGCCTCGGGAGCCTCCTCGACCGGCAGGCTGTGGGTCAGCAGGGCGTCGGCGTCGAGGGAGTCGAGATAGCGCCACGCGAGGGCGAGCCGGCGGGGTTTGCCCCAGCGCCCCCGCAGGTCGGGCTCGATCGTGCTGACCTGCGTGCTCTTCAGCTCGATCCGACTCCGATGAAATCGCCCGCCGAGATCGAGCTCCGCGCGCTTACTGCCGTACCACGAGCCGATCAGCACGCGCCCGTCGTAGCCCGTCGCGTCGATCGCGGCGTCGAGCGCGGCGGGGTTGCCCGAGAGCTCGACCGCGAGGTCCGCGCCCTCGCGGTGCTCACCGGAGAGCGCCTCGCGGAGATCCGTTTCGTCGGGCGCGAGCGCTTCGTCGGCCCCCAGTGCGAGCGAGCGGTTCCGTCGGAGCGGATACCGATCGACCGTACAGAGGGCGTCCAGCGGATGGTCTGCGAGGGTCGCGGTCGTGAGCAGGCCGAGCACGCCCTGCCCGAAGACGACCGCCCGCTCGCCGACGACCGGCGCGGCGTCCATCGCGACGTTGAGCGCGGCCTCGACGTTCGGGAGCAGCGTCGCCGTTTCCGCGGAGACGCCCTCGGGCACCACCTGAAGCTCGTCGGGGTCGATACGAAAGCGGCTCGCGTGGGGGTGAAAGGCGAACACCCGTCGGTCGAGCCAGCGCTCGTCGACCGCGTTGCCGACCTCGCGCACCCGGCCGACGGCGGCGTAGCCGTAGGAGATCGGGTACTCGAGCTCCCCGCACAGGGAGGGGATCGTCTCGTCTGCCGGGAGGTGTCCGGGGAGTTCGCCCCGGTAGAGCAGGAGCTCGGTGCCGGGGCTGATTCCCGAGCACTCGGTCTCGACGAGGACCTCTCCCGGGTCGGGCGCCGGGACGGGCCGATCCACGACACGAACGTCTCCGGGCGCGCGAAACGAGACGGCGCGTGCGGTCATCGCCGCCCTCCGGTCCGGATCGACGGCTGCGAACGAACGATCACACGTCGACTACGGGCGAGAGCGCCATTGCTCTTCGGTCCTTTCGGCTCGCAGTCACGTCTCCAGTCGACCTGAGACGTACAGCCAGTCGCGGACGAACCCGACGACGAACGGGACCGCGACGAAGACGGCCGCGACCGTCGTAACCGGCGGGGAGACGGGTGGCGAGAGGACGACGGTCAGAAACGCCATCTGGAGCCCCGCGAGCAGACGGCGGCTCCGTCGCGGCGGAAGGTCGAACACCGGACGGTCGCGCCGGCGACGCAGCCAGATCCCGAAGACGAACAGGTAGCGCGCGGCGCTGACCGAGAGATACCAGAGCGGAAGCTGGCCGTACAGGACCGCCAGAAGGGGGGCGATGAGGATCCCGAGCGCGTCGAACTCGGTGTCGAGGCGCGCGCCGAGCGTCGTGACGTGGTCGGTCAGGCGGGCGAGCGACCCGTCGACGTAGTCGGCGAGCGCCGCCGCACCGTAGAGGACCGCGGGCAGCCAGACGAGCGCTTCCGTCGGCTGGGGCAAGAGGAGGAAGCCGGCGAGAAACGCGAGGAGGACGCCCCGAACGAACGTCAACAGCGTGCCGAGCCCCAGCGACGGGACGAGACGCTCGTCGCGCCGGTTGCGGGGGAGGAATCGCCACAGCAGCCCGAGCTCGTAGGCCAGGACGGGCACGACGAGCAGGAGCCAGCGACGCGCGAGGGCGTCAGCGAGCAGGAGCCTGAGACCGCCGAAGACGAGGACCGTCGTCACGGCCGAGACGGCCGAGAGGGCGATCCAGCGGAGGCGAAGCCGGCGGAGCGTCCGGCCCGCGTAGGCGTCGCTCACGATTCCTCCGGAACACAGACCCAGCCGTCATCGCCGGGGACGACCGCGTAGCCTGCGTCCTCCAGAAACGCCCGCATGTCAGTGGCGGTCTCGCCGTCCGTGTCGGGTTCGCCCTCACGTCGGGCGTGTGGCTCGACGTAGACGAACGGCCGATGGGCTTCGAGCGTCCGACGCGCCCCACGGAGGACGGCGAGCCCGAACCCCTCGGTGTCGATCTTGACGTGATCCGGCGGTGGGACGATCCCCACCGAAACCAACGAATCGAGGGTGCGAACCGGGACTTCCTCGCTATCGACGATCCTGGCACCGAAGCGTTCGGCGTTGTAGCGGCTGAACGAACTCAGCTCGTGGTACGATGAGCGGTGGAACGGGAGCGAGCCGTCCTCGTCGCCCAGCCCGAGTTCGAGCGTCGAGATCCGGCTCTCGAACCCGCTTGCGGCGACGTTCGCGCGGAGCGTCTCGGCGGTTCGTGGATTCGGTTCGATCGCCACGACGGCCGATCCGGGATACTCGGCGGCGACCGAGAGCGCGTAAACACCGGTGTTTGCGCCGACATCGACGACGCAGTCGCCGTCGTGACACCGATCCAGAAGCGCCGCGAGCAGCCAGTCGTTTCCG
>JAWARX010000300.1:0-3509 GCA_038893155.1 Halalkalicoccus sp. | reverse complement strand
CGCGATCGCGGGTAAGTCGAGCTACTCGTCGCCGGTCTCTTCCGCTTGGCGCGCGTCGACGACCAGCACGGGGATGCGAGCGGTTCGCAACACTCGTTCGGCGACGCTACCGAGCAGCACTCGCTTGACGCCACCGCGACCGTGCGACCCCATGACGATCATGTCGACGCCCTCCTTTTCGGCGTAGTTCGTGATCACGCGGTGTGGTCTGCCGGCGGCGATGTGTTCGATCGTCGGGATCCCCCGCTCGTCGGCCTGCTTCATCACACGACCGGTGGCGTTGCGGGCGTCTCGCTGGAGCTCTTCCATCTCGCCGAACTGGCCCGCGCGGATCCGATCGACCTGTTCGGTTCCGAGGCTCAGGTCCATCGCGTCCGTGTCGACCACGTACAGCGCGTGGAGCGTGGCGTCGTACTTCTCGGCCAGATCGAGCGCGTGCTCGACGGCGATCTCCGCGACTTCGCTTCCGTCCGTCGGAACGAGGATCGTGTCGTACATTTCAGTCCTCCGTTGAATCAGCCGAGTCGATCGGCTGGCCACCGTCGGTGGCCGCCGCCTCCTCTGCGCTCTGCATCCGGCTCATCGGCTCGGGGCTGTGGCACTGCCGAACGAGTCGCTTGACGCGCTCGGGCGGGTCATCCGTCACGAGCGAGACGCCGATGATGATCGCGAAGACGATCGGGACCGTCACCAGCGACGAGGAGGTCGCCGGGACCGCCGCGGCGAGCGCGGGAACGAACGGCTCTTCGAGGCCGAGCCCCTGTGCGCCGAACTCGTTGACGATCGTGACGATCGAGACCGTCAGCCCGAAGAGCATGCCTGCGAGCGCCCCTTCCCTCGTCGTGCGCTCCCACCACAGCCCGAGGAAGAACACGGGAAACATCACGTTGCCCGCGATGGCGAACGCCGCCGCGACCAGCGCGGCGATTAGCCCGACGTTGATAACGCCCGTGATCGTCACCAGAATGCCGAGCGCGACGATCGTCGCACGCCCGACGAGGACCTGCTCGCGCTGGCTCGCGTCCTCCTTGTAGAGGTTGGTGTAGATGTCGTGAGCCGCAGCCGAGGAACCTGAAACGAACAGCCCCGCGGTGGTCGCGAGCGCCGCAGCGATCGCACCGGCGGCCACGAGACCGACCAGCCACTCGGGCAGGCCGGCCAGTTGTGCTGTCAGGACGACGACCACGTCACCCTGATCGCCCGAGAAGGGAAACTCCAGCCCGGCGGTCTGATCGAACAGGATGGTTCCGAACGCGGCGTACGCCGCGGTGCCCCAGTAGAGCAAGCAGATGAAAAACAGACCCCAGACGCAGGACCAGCGGGCGGTCCGCTCGTTGTCGACCGTGTAAAAGCGCACGAGCACGTGGGGGAGCCCACAAGTTCCGACGATCAGCGTAAACGCCAGCGCGACCCACTCGTAGTAGCCCGCGTTGGCGAAGGGCTCGGTGAACTCTGCGGCGATCATATCGGAGACGTAGGCGGCCTCAGTGCCGAACTCGAGGTACGGAAGAACGGTGGAAAAGTCCTGCGTGAAGCCGACGGCGTACATCCCGGCGATGAACGCGCCGATCAGGATGACGTACTGGATCGCCATGTTCTTGGTCGTCCCCAGCATGCCAGAGAGCGCGACGTAGATGATCGTGATCGTCATCAGCAGGACGACGCCGACCTCGTAGCTGGTACCGAAGACGTACATCGACATCAGACCCATGCCGCGAGCCTGACTCACCGCGTAGACGTACGCGATTACGATCGTCGTCACCGCGGCGATCGCCCGGCCTGTCTCGGAGTAAAACCGGTCGCCGACGAAGTCCGGCGCGGTGTACTTTCCGAACCTGCGGAACTGGGCGGCGAGGAAGATCAACAGAATGAAATAACCGGTCGTCCAGCCGACGAGGTACGCCAGCCCGAAGTAGCCCAGCAGCGCGACCGACGCTGCCACGCCGAGGTAGCTCGCCGCGGACATCCAGTTCGCGCCGATCGCCATTCCGTTCTCGATGTTGCCGATTCCGCGACCCGCGACCCAGAGGTCCTCGACGTCGGCGACCCTGAAAAAGAGCCCAACGCCGAGAAACAGCGCGAGCATCGCGAAGACGGTGATCGCCGGGATCAATTTAAAGCCGATGTCCAGCCCTTCGGGGACGATCTGCAGCGCCGTCCCGATCATTCTGCATCACCGCCGGTGGTACCCGCGCCGTCTGCGGTCGCAGTGGGTTCCTCGTTTACTGCTTCGGGTTCGGGCTGGCCGTGTTCGATGCCGTACTTCTCGTCGAGTTTGTCGCGCTGGTAGGCGTAGAACGCCGAGAGCAACAGCGCGCCCAGCGGGATCCCGATCGCGGTCATCATGAACAGCGTCGGGGTGCCCGCGATACGATGGGCATCGGCGGCCTGCGGTGCGATCGCGGCGACTGTCACCGGTCCGAAGACGATCACCGCCCAGACCGCGAAGGTGCCCCAGACCACCTTCAGGTGGTCCCGCATGAACGGAGTTCGGGGTTTGAACAGGTTGATCCGCGTCTCGAGGTAGTTCGCCGTCTGGACGGTTCCGCCGTCGGACTGCGTCGCCCCGCCGTCGGTTCGCGTCGCGGTCGGTCCGTCGCTCGTATCTGGTTCGTCTGGCATGTGTCGTATGTTGTTAATGATGTTGTTTGTGTCGGCGCAGGTGTCCCGTCGTTCGACCGAAAACGGGAGAAGCCCCGCGTCAGTCGCCCTGGACTTTCCGCTGGATCTCGCTTACCACGTCGGGGTTTCGCAGCGTCGAGGTGTCGCCGAGCTCCTCCTCGTTGGCGATGTCCTCGAGCAGGCGGCGCATGATCTTGCCCGAACGGGTCTTCGGAAGCTCGTCGGTGAAGACGACCTGCTCGGGTCGGGCGATCGGCCCGATCGCCTCCTCGACGCCCGCGACGATCCGCTCGCGGAGGTCCTCGTCGCCCTCGTAGCCGTCCTCGGTGATCACGTAGGCGTAGACCGCCTCGCCTTTCATCTCGTGGTCGCCGCCGACGACGGCGGCCTCGGCGACCCCCTCGACCCCGACGATCGCCGACTCGATCTCCATCGTTCCCAGGCGGTGGCCCGAGACGTTGATCACGTCGTCGACCCGCCCCAGCACCGTCACGTACCCCGCCGAATCGACCGTCGCGCCGTCGCCCGAGAAGTAGATCCACTCCTCGTCGGTCGAAAAACGCTCCCAGTACTCGCTCAGGTACCGCTCGTCGTTGTCGTAGAGGGTTCGGAACATCCCCGGCCACGGGCGGTCGATCACCAGATACCCCGTCTCGCCGGGATCGATCGGTGTACCGTCCTCGCGGACGATCCGCGCGCTGATGCCGGGCAGGGGCGGGCCGGCCGACCCGGGCTTCATCGTCCCGACCCCGGGCAGGGTGGTGATCATCATCCCGCCGGTCTCGGTCTGCCACCACGTGTCCACGATCGGACACTCCTCCCCGCCGATGTGCTTGTAGTACCACTTCCAGGCGCGGGGGTTGATCGGCTCGCCGACGGTGCCCAGG
>JAWARX010000299.1:0-3517 GCA_038893155.1 Halalkalicoccus sp. | reverse complement strand
TGACCCCTCGCGTGGTCCCAGTCGCCGCCGTACGTCTCGTGGAACTCCTTCAGGTCCTCTTTCGAGACGTCGACGTTGGAGTTGATCGTGAGCATGTACGCGTGATCCGCGTACTTCCCGTGCAGATCGACGAGTTCTTCGGAGTAGGACTTGCCCTTCTCGCTCGTGACGTCCGCGAACAGCACGACCGTCGGCTTGTCCTTGGCCTCGACGGTGATCGTCCGCCCGTCGTGGGTCTCGACGTCGACCGTCGGTGCGTCGTCGCCGTTTTTCGGTTCGTCGTCGTCCGTCCCGTCGTCCGAGTCGCCGTCGTACTCGTCGTCGGTCTCGTTGCCCTGGTACTCGTCGTCCGAACCGTCGGAGTCGTCGTCATCGTCGCTCCCGAGACAGCCGGCCATGCCCGCGAGTGCGATGCCACCCGACAGCTGGATCATGCGTCGTCGTTTTATGTCGCGCATCACCAGAATCATCTTTCCGTTGATACTTATTTATCGAGTTACTATCACGTTATAGGCAGGTGGTAACCGCGCGTCGTCGGACCGGCGGCGTCGTTTGACGGGCCGTGCAGCCGGCGTTAGCCGGTCGATAATTCGCCGGAGAGACCGGCGTGTACTGCGTCGTTCGGGGCATCGGTCGAGGAAGTCGGGCGTTTTTCGTGGGGGCCGCCGATATCGGAGGTATGTACGAAGTCGAGATGAAACTCCGGGCCGATCACGAGCGGGTGCGCCGG
Source organism: Halalkalicoccus sp. (assembly GCA_038893155.1). Taxonomy (GTDB): domain Archaea; phylum Halobacteriota; class Halobacteria; order Halobacteriales; family Halalkalicoccaceae; genus Halalkalicoccus. The sequence goes on along the minus strand of JAWARX010000299.1, from coordinate 2,787 downwards.
GCGTTGGCCGAGCGCGGCGCGGACGGGCGAGGGACGCTCGTTCAGCGTGATACGTACTACGACGCACCGACGCAATCGTTCGCCGAGACCGACGAGGCGCTTCGCGTGCGCCGCGAGCGGGCGGACGACGATGCGACCGTGTCGGCGAAGCTCACCTACAAGGGACCGCGGGTCGGCGAGACCGGAAAGAGCCGCGAGGAACGCGAACTCGGGATCGAGGACAGCGACGTGATGGATGGAATCCTCGAATCGCTCGGCTTCGAGGCGGTCGAAACGGTCGAGAAAGAGCGCGTGCGGTTCTCGCTCGACGGGTGCGTCGTGACGCTCGATACGGTGACGGGGCTGGGCGAGTTCGTCGAGGTCGAAACGGAAGCCGAGGACGGAGCACTCGAGGCCGCGCGAGCGGAGGTCGCCGACGCCGTCGAGTCGCTCGGGCTCGATCCCGCCTCCGAGATCCGTACCTCGTATCTCGAACTGCTGCTCGGCGATTCCTCGTAGTTATCACGCGGGTCGGGATAGTTATCGCAAGGTATAGCATACCCGGACGTGTAGCCTCGCCAATGACCGAGCGGAACATCCGCGTCGAGCCGATCGACCGGCGGGCAGTCGAGGACCAGGGAGTCGAGATCGTCGAGCGAAAGGGGCTGGGTCACCCCGACTCGATCTGTGACGGCGTCGCCGAAAGCGTCTCGCGTGCGCTTTCGCGGGAGTACCTCGACCGCGTCGGGAAGGTACTCCACTACAACACCGACGAGACCCAACTCGTCGCGGGCAACGCCGCGCCCGCGTTCGGCGGCGGCGAAATGATCGATCCGATCTACCTGCTGATCGTCGGGCGCGCGACCAAGGAGTACGAGGGCACGAGGATCCCGACGGGGAAGATCGCGCTCGAAGCCGCCCGCGAGTACCTCGCGGAGCACATCCCGGAACTGGAGTTCGGGACGGACGTGATCGTCGACGTGAAACTCGGCGAGGGGTCGGGCGACCTCCAGGAGGTCTTCGGGGAAGAAGGCTCGACCGTCCCGATGGCCAACGACACCTCCTTCGGAGTCGGCCACGCCCCCCTCACGGAGACCGAGCGAATCGTATTGGAAGCCGAGCGCAGCCTCAACGGCGAGTACAGCGAATCGAACCCCGTCGTCGGTCCCGACGTGAAGATCATGGGCAAGCGCGAGGGCGACCGAATCGATATTACAGTGGCTGCCGCGATGGTCGACGCGCACGTCGCCGATCTGGACGCCTACGACGCGGCGGTCGTCGGGGTCCGCGAACACGTCGCCGACCTCGCGAGCGAGTACACCGATCGGGAGGTCGCCGTGCACGTCAACACCGCCGACGACTACGAGCGGGGCTCGATCTACCTCACGACCACCGGAACCTCGGCCGAACAGGGCGACGACGGCTCCGTGGGCCGGGGCAACCGTGCGAACGGGCTGATCACGCCGAATCGTTCGATGTCGATGGAAGCCACGAGCGGCAAGAACCCGGTCAACCACATCGGGAAGATCTACAACCTCCTGAGTACGGAGATCGCCCACGCGGTCGTCGACGAGGTGGAGGGGATCCGCGACCTGCGGATCCGCCTTCTCTCGCAGATCGGCCGACCGATCGATCAGCCCCACGTCGCCGACGCCCACGTCGTCGCCGAGGAGGGCGTTTCGCTCGCGGACATCGAAAAGGACGTAGTCGAGATCGTAGACAGGGAGCTCGCGAACGTCTCGGAGATCACCCGGCGGACGATCGACGGCGAACTCTCGACGTTCTGAACGGCCGACGGGTCCGAAGCCCGTTTATAACCCGGTCGTCTACGCTCGCCCGATGATTCCACCCGGAGCCGACACCGTCCTCGTGCGCTACGGGGACATCGGCGTCAAGAGCACGAAGGTCCAGTGGGACATGGAACGGACCCTCCGGGCGAACCTCGGCGCGATGCTCGCACACCGGGGGATCGACGCCGACGTCGGGGGCGAACGCACCCGGCCGCGGCTCGACGTCGCGTCCGGGGCGGTCGACGCCGCGACCGACGCGGCCGCGGACACCTTCGGCGTCGTCTCCGCGAGCCCCTCGATCGTCGTCGAGCCGACGATGGATGCGATCCGAGAGGCGCTCGTTGCGACCGCGCGCGAGGGCTACGACGGGGGGACGTTCGCGGTTCGGGCCCGCCGCGCGGGCGGCCCCGACGCCCATCCGTTCACGAGCGAGGAGATCGAGCGCGAGGGCGGGGCGGCGGTGTGGACCGTTGCCGAGGGGGCGGGCGTCGACCCCGCGGTCGATCTGGACGATCCCGACGTCACCCTCGGCGTCGACTGCCGGGCCGAGGAGGCGTTCGTCTTCACCGAGAAGCGCCCCGGCCCCGGCGGGCTGCCGGTGGGCAGCCAGCGTCCGCTCGTCGCACTGATCAGCGGCGGCATCGACTCGCCGGTCGCCGCCTGGGAGGTGATGAGACGCGGCGCGCCGATCGTCCCGCTGTACTTCGACTTCGAGGGCTACGGCGGTCCGGACCACGCCGCGCGGGCGATCGAGGCGATCCGGACGCTCGCCGGCTACGCACCGAACCAGTCGACCGTTCCGCGGGTCGCGCCCGCGGGCGCGACCGCGGAGCGCCTCGTGAGCGAGGTCGGCCCGACGAGAATGCTCTCGCTTCGTCGCTTCATGCTGCGGGTCGCCGAGCGTGTCGCCGAGGAGGCGGGGGCGGTCGGGATCGTCACGGGCGAGGCGCTCGGCCAGAAGTCCAGTCAGACGAGCGCGAACCTCGCGGTCACCGATCCCGTCACCCGGCTGCCGGTC
>JAWARX010000298.1:0-3542 GCA_038893155.1 Halalkalicoccus sp. | reverse complement strand
TCGATGACGATCACGTAGGCGTCCATCTCCTCGATGTCGAGTTCGGCGGCGGCCATGACCCGGTGGTGACCGTCCGCGAGCAGGAGTCGCCCGTCGACGTCGATCACCACGAGCGGTTCGGCCAGCCGGTGTTCGAGTTCGTACTTCCGACCCTCGAGTTCGTCGGCGTAGACCTTTCCCTGCGTGGGGACGAGCGCCGACAGCGAAACCGTTCGGCGCTCCTCTTCGACCGTGATGTCGTGAATACTCTCTAAGGTGCGGATCAGCTTGCTGACCTTTTCGGGGGTCGCACGTTCGATCTGGCTGCGGATCACGTCGGCGTTCGAGATGATCCCCACGAGGTTTCCCGCGTCGTCGACGACCGGAAGCTTCTGGATACCCGACCGAAGGATGACGCGTGCGGCGTCGGTCACCTTCATCTGGGGGTGGGCAACGACCAGATCCGTACTCATCACCTTGAATATCGGATCGTCCTCCGAGGCGAGCAACAGATCGCGGGCGCTGACGAACCCCTCGACGCGACGCCCGTCACAGACCGGGAAGCCGCTGTGTTCGTGGCTTTCGGCGATCCGTGTCGCCACCTCGCCGGCCGTCGCGTCCGGTGAGACGGTCACGACCTCGCGGGTCATGTACTCGCTGACGCGGGGTTTTCCGTCCAGGGTGCCGCTGTTCATACTACTGCAGTCGCGTCCAGAACCTTCACGCTACCGCCGGGAGACGGTCGGGTGCCACTGTCCCGGTCGGTCGACCGGTCGCCCGCCCTCTCGGACCGACAACGTCTCGAAAAAGCGATCGTCGATCACCTCGCGGACGATCTGGGTCAGTAGCTCCTCGTTGTTCTCGATCTCCTCGCCGAGAAACCCGATCGGAATCTGTGCGCCGGCCATCCGGGCGTGCCCGCCCGCGCTTCCGATCTGGTCGAAGGCCTCCCGGAGCGTCTCGCCGATGTCGAACGCCGGACCGTGCGCGCGAGCGGAAATGTAGATCGTCTCGTCGGAAAAGCCGTAGACGAGCGTCGCGATCACGTCTTCCATGTTGAGCAGGTAGTCGGCCGCTTGCGCGAGCGCGTCGCGGTCCCGTAGGTTGCCCACGCAGGTCATACAGACGCCGTCTTCCACGCGGGCGTTTTCGATCGCGCGTGCGAGCGTTTCGAGCGTCTCGGAACTGATCGTCGGTCGTTCGATCTGATCGAGGACGCCCGTATCGACCAGCCCCAACAGCGTCGAGGTCGACTCGAAATCGAGCTCCGAAACGCCACGCGAGAAATCGGCGGTGTCCGTCCGGATACCGAAGAGCAACGCGGTCGCGAGCCCTTCGGAGATCCCGACTTCGAGGGCGTCGAGGTACTCGACGAGCATCGTGCTCGTCGAGCCGACGTCGCTTCTGACGTCGAGATGGCGCGCTTCGACGGGACCGGGGGACGGATGGTGATCGATGACGACGTCGATCGGGGTGTCCTCGGGCAGCCGGTCGTTGACCCCCGGCAGGGAGTGATCGACGAGCGCGATCGCCTCGCAGTTCTCGATGTCTTCGTAGCCGTCCATCTCGACGAGATCGGCGTCGAGCTCCAGCACGTTGACCAGCGCGCGGTTCTCCTGGTGAGTGATCTCCCCGGCGTAGTAGGCCTCGGCCTCGGTCCCGACCGCGCGCGCGAGCCTCGCGAGGGCGATTCCGCTGGCCATCGCATCGGGGTCTGGGTTGTCGTGTAGCACGACGGCGAGCTCACCCTCGATCCCGACGAGCAACGACCGGAGGTGGCGCGCTCGGGCCGCCGGGTTGCCGGTGATCGTCTCCGTCGTGTACTCTCGAAGCGCGTGCTCGGGATCGAGGACGGTATCGACCAGCGACGCGAGCGTCTCGCGCTCGCTCTCCGTGGGTTCGTCGCCGGCGTACGCGACGATCGGCACCGTTTCGAAGGTTTCGTTTGCCGCTCGGGCGATCTCGACGTTTCGTTCCGGCGAGTCCGTCCCGATGAAGACGCTGGTGACGGGATCGTCGATCTTCGAGAGCACTCCCGGGTCCGCCGGATCCGCGGCCGTCGTCGTCACGTCGCGTTGCGGAAACTCCCGCTGTTCGGGGTCCAGCGTGACGACGTGGACCGAGCCGGCCTCCCCGCGGGCGAGTTCGACCAGCGCGTGGCCGACGGTCCCAGCGCCACACCCGAGGAGCAATCGAGACGCCATACAGGGTGCGAGTAGCCCACCGATACGCTAAAGCCTACCGTCTCGGTGGCTCGGATGCCGAACGAGTACGGAATCGTCGTGCGGAACAGCGAGAGCGAGTGGCGACGACGGCGATCTACGCCAGCAACGCGCCGGCGGCCGCGACCGCGAGATCGACGACCGGGAACGCCGGCAACAGCGCGACCGTCATGATCATCGCCGCGACGATCGCCGCGTACAGTCCCATCGGCTGCCGGGAGACGTCGAACTCGTGGATGGGGTCTTCGATCCAGATCGCCTTCACCAGCCGCGAGTAGTAAAACAGCGACAGCGCGCTCGTGAGCGCGCCGACCGCCGCGAGCCACCAGACGCCCGCACCGATCGCCGCGGTAAAGAGGACGTACTTCGAGAGGAAGCCGCCGCCGATCGGCAGGCCCGCGAGGCTGAAGAGAAAGACCGTCATCGCGACGCAAGCGATCGGAGACTGGCGCCACATGCCGTTGTAGTCCTCGAAGGTGCGCCCGACGCCGCGGTACTCCGCGAGCGCGACGAACAGGAACGCGCCCGTGTTCATGAAGCCGTAGACCAGCAGGTGCATCATCGCCGCGCCCATTACGAGACCGTCTTGTCCGCCGCCCAGCGCCGCGAGGCCGATCAGCACGTAGCCTGCGTGGCCCACCGACGAATAGGCGAGCATCCGTTTGACGTTCTCCTGCATCGCGGCGGCGAAGTTGCCGACGAGCATCGTCACGACCGCGAGCACCTGGAAGACGAGCACCCAGTCGATGCCGAGTCCAGCGAGAACGTCGATCGGGAACGCCTCGACGAAGACGCGAAAGGCGATCACGAAGCCGGCGGCCTTCGAGGCCGACGAGAGGAAGGCGCTGACGGGCGCTGGCGCGCCCTCGTAGGCCTCCGGTGCCCAGAAGTGGAAGGGCACGGAGGCGGTCTTGTAGGCGACCCCGCCGACGATCATCAGCACGCCGATGCCGAGGATCCCGACGTTCTCGGTCTCGGCGACCCCGGCGGCGACCGCATCGAGCTGGAGCGAGCCCGTCGTCGCGTAGACGAGGCTGATCCCGTAGACGAGGATCGCACTCGATAACGCGCCGATCAGGAAGTACTTCAGGCCGGCTTCGACGCTGCCGCGGTTGTGTTTGAGGAACGCGACCAGCGCGAACGACGAGAGGCTGGCGAGTTCGATCGCGATGAATGCCGTGATGAGGCTGTTTGCGTTCGCCATCAGCGCCATTCCGGTGGTGGCGAGCACGATCAGCGAGTAGAACTCGCCCTTGTGGGGCTGGTCGTGGAGGTAGTCGTAGCTGCCGACGACGACCAGCGCCGCCACGCTCGTGACGACGAACGTAAAGAACAAGCTCA
>JAWARX010000297.1:0-3555 GCA_038893155.1 Halalkalicoccus sp. | reverse complement strand
TCACGATCGCCCGCCGGAGGCGTTCGGTGACCGCCTGATCGGAGACGCCGAGCTCCTCCGCCAGCTGCAGTGTCGTACACCGTCGCGGGATGTCGTAGTACCCCCGTTCGATCGCGAGCAACAGCGTCTCTCGTTGTACCGGGGTCAACCCGAACCAGGGGCCGCTATCGGGTCGTGAGGGGTTGTAGATCCGGTTGACGTCCAGAGAGATCCCGTGATGCCGACAGTACCGCTGAAAATCCGAGAGCGTTTCGTGGTCCGGAAAGCGCAGTTCGAACTGCCACTCGCGAGGCGTTCCGGTCGCGTTCAGGACCTGCGCGCCGAGTTGCTGAATCCCTTGGAAGAGCTTGTCCGTTTCTCCCTTCCATTCGAGGGCGTACAGGGTCTTTCCGTCGACGGTGTCGATCTCCTTGAGGTCGGCGACGAGCTCCTGATCGGAGAGGTTGGCGGTGAAGCTGTTCCGATGAGAGTCGTGTACCCAGAGAAAGGGAATGGTGGTCTCACCCATCGGGACCATGCTTTCGAGTTCGATCGCGATGCCCGAGACGACCTCGAGCACCCGCCCGAGACCGAAATCATCCCCTGATACCGAGAGTTCAGCAATAACGCTCATTGAAATCGGGTGCGGACGTACGGTGGTAGCGCCTAAAAGGAGGCTACATGGTATACCAATCACAGCAGCACGACCTGGTATGCCAAGTTAATGTAACTCATCGCACCATAGTGATATACGGGTGAGCGGCCAACCGGAACCGAGAAGGAATCGAATGCTACGACAGCCATCTCCGATGGCGTTCGAGGCCGTTCGTTGTCGCTCGGCTCGGCAACGGGGATCGACAGGGAGTACCCATGAACGAAAGTAACACACCTCCCGAGGCGGTGACGACGGACGAGGAGTTCGACGCGGCGTTGAGCGCGCTCGTACAGGAAGCGTACGCGAACGACGTCGACGTCGAGGGTGGGTGGGAATGTTTGACGAACGACGGCGAGCCCGATTGGGACGTCGTGATCTTCGAGGTACGGAGACGGGACTCCTCCGAGGAGGGCGATGGGGCCTGAGAAACGCCTCCGGACGGGTCGGTCCCCGTGAGCGTCATCGCCGAGATCCAGATCGAGGGCGACTTCGTCCTCAGCGAGCTGCTCGCGGAACTCCCCGACGTTCCGATCCAACTCGAACGGGTGGTCCCCGCGGGGGAACGGACCGTTCCCCTGATCTGGGTCCACACCGACGACCCGGAGCCGGTCGAAGCGCACCTTTGTGACCACCGGTTGGTCGAGTCGCTCACCCGTCTCGACACGTTCGAGGATCGCGCCCTCTACAGGATCGAGTGGACCGAGCAGCCCGACAGCGTCTTCGAGCAGCTTCAGTCCCAGCGGGGCGGACCTCCTCGACGCGGTCGGCGTCGGTGAGTCCTGGACGTTCGAGCTCCGGTTTCCGACACACGAGGCGCTTTCCGGGTTCTATTCCCACTGTACCGGGGCGGGCCTCCCGATCGCCGTCAAACGGATCTATCGACCCAGCGATTCCGACCTGACGACCCGGTACGGGTTGACCGACGCGCAGTACGACACGCTGTTGACGGCGCTCGAGACGGGATACTTCGACATCCCGCGGGGGATCATGACCGAGGAGTTGGGCGAGCGACTCGGTATCTCGGATCAGGCCGTCGTCGAACGGATCCGACGCGGGCTGACGAACGTCCTCACACACATCTTGATCACGCCGGACGAGGGATAGCGATACATGTCCCGCGTCAGCGAGTTCAACGACGAGTACGACCTCGCGATGGCCCCCGAACACCGCCTGCTGGATCTCGAAAGCGAGACGGGCGAGCTCGCGAAGGAGCTGCTGAAAGCCAGCGCCTACGGGGACCGGGAGGTCGAGACGACGGACGGATTGGAGAACGAGTTCGGCGACGTCTACTACTCGCTGCTCTCGCTGGCAGACGAGTGCGGGATCGATCCCGAGCGAGCGCTCGAAGCGAGCCTGGCGAAGTACCGCGAGCGGTTCGATTCTTCGAACTCCGTCGGCTCCGGCGAGTAGCTACTCGCGCCACGGTTCGGGGGCGATCCCGAGGGCGACCGTCAGCGGCCGGTAGATCGCGCCGACCGCGAGCGCGAGGACGACCCCGATCCAGAAGGGAATCCCCAAGAGGGCGTCGAGCCCGGCCACGACGACGAACACGAGCACCATCACGGCGAGGTAGTGCGGGGCGAGCTGGCGTCGCTCAGCGCTGTCCATACCCGCGCTTGGTCTTCGCCGCGAATAGCGCTTCGCCTATCCGTCCTCGAGCGTCCAGACGTCGATCTCCTCGCCCGTCTCCGTGTCGCGTTCCGCGACGCGCCGGAGGAGCGATTCGAGGCGCTCGTCCGCCTCGCGGACCGACAGCTCCCGGTCTATCCCGTCGAGCTGGCCGAGGGCGAACTGAGCGCCCGTTCCCTGCGCGAGGACCTCCTCGGCGAGTTCGCCGCCCGAACTGTCGATCGCGCGCACGCGGGCCACCAGCTCGCCGTCGCGGGCGGCGACGACCGCCTCGACGCCCGTTTCACTCGCCAGGTCGCCCGCGATCCGCGCGAGCGGGTCGATCCGGATCGTCGTCCCCTGTTCGGTCTGGCGCGTTCGGATCTCGGTTTCGAGCCGGCGGCCGAACGTCCCGATCGCGCTCGGCTCGCCCGCCGCGACCGCGCCCGCGGCGTCGTAGTCGAACAGTTTCTGGAGGCTCTCGCTTCTGACCGCGCTTTCGCTGGTCGCGCGCTTGTCCGCGGCGAGCGCGACGCCGTCCCGTAGCCTGACGCCGACGACGGTTCCCATACCCGAAGGAACGCCGGCCCGACACATGAACGTTAGTCCGGCACGTGGATGGCCTCCCGTGGTCGCGGTAGCCGTGCGCGCGGGACGGATAGCGGACGCGGTGATCGCTGGGCGGTCGGTGGTGCGACCGCGGTGGCCGCCGCGGAGGCGAGCGGTTACCGTCGGCGCTCGTCTCCGCGGGGTGGGGAAGGGCAGGCGTCCCGTGCGAGCGCGCCTGGAGGTCATAGAAAATCGCTTCGCGATTTCGCTGGCACACGAGAAACGCGGAGCGTTTCTCGGGACCGAGTGAGGGCTCTCGTCTGGAAGTCTTATAACCTACCGCGCGCGAGGAACGTGCATGTACCCACGTCGAGCAGGAGGTGGGCGTCGATGAGCGACGCCCGCGCGCACACGGTCCGACTCGAACTCACGGACGAGCCGGGCGAACTGCTGAACGCGCTGGCCCCGATCGCCGAGAACGGCGGCAACCTGCTGTCGATCTACCACGAGCGGGGCAACCTCACGCCGCGCGGGCGGATCCCCGTCGAGGTGGACCTCGAATGCCCCCCCGAACGCTTTTCGGGGATCGTCGGGGCGCTGCGCGAGGCCGGTATCAACGTCATTCAGGCCGGCGAGGAGCGCTACGCCGAGGAGGTCTCCGTGGTGCTCGTCGGCCCGCTCATCGAGACCGACCTCTCGGACACGCTCAGATGGTTCGAGGAGTGTGCGAACCTCTCGGTGCTAGATCTCTCACTGTCGGCCCC